>JBICIB010000413.1:0-8150 GCA_043101415.1 Planctomycetota bacterium JB042
GGCGCCCCCTCCACGATCCGCCGCAACAGCGCGTCGGTCGTGTCCGCCCGGAACGGCAGCCGGAGCGTCAGCATCTCGTAGAGCGTGACCCCGAGCGCGTAGACGTCGAGCCGCGGGTCGGCGTCGCCGCTTCGCCCCGCGGCCGCCTCCGGGGCGAGGTACGGGAGCGAGCCGACCATCGTCCCCGAGCGGGTCAGCCGGTCGACCGCGCCGAACCCCCCGGCGACGCCGAAGTCGAACAGCAGCGCCCGCCCCTCCGGCGTGAGCATGACGTTCGACGGCTTGACGTCGCGGTGCACCACGCCGCGCGCGTGCGCGTGCGCCAGGGCGGCCGCGACCTGCCGGGCGATCCGGATCGCGATCTCCGCCCACGTCCCCTCGAACGCCGCCGCGTCCGCGTCGAGCGCACGCGCGACGTCCGCGCCGGTCCGTTCGTGCGGCGGGCGCCCCTGGAGGAGCGCGAGGACGTCGGCGAGCGAACGCCCCTCGATCCGCTCCATGGCGAAGTACGGGACGCCGTCCTCCTCGCCGAAGGTGTAGATCGGGACGATGTTCGGGTGCTTCAGGCGCGCGACCGCCGCGACTTCGCGTCGGAATCGCTCGCGCGCTCCTTCGAAGTAGAGGTGCTCGGGCCGGATGCACTTCAGCGCGACCCGGCGCCCGAGCGGTTCCTGCTCGGCGAGGTGGACGACGCCCATCCCGCCTCCGCCGAGCGTCTCGAGCAGGCGGAACTCGCCGAGGCGCTCCGGGGCCGGCGGGTCGGGAGTCGGGTCCTGGAGCAGCCCGAAGCGCGCGAGCGCCTGGAACCGGTCCCGCAGCGCGTCCGCGACCTCCGGGTGCGCCCGGCAGCGTTCTTCCAGCGCCCGCGCGCGCTCCTCCTCGGGCGCCTCGAGGCACTCCGCGAGCAAGCGCTCGACCAGATCGGGTTCCGGCATCCGACCGATCCTACCTCCGCGGGCGACGTCCGCTCCTTTTTGCCGGTTGCGGACGGGCTCCGGTCGCTTTCTCCCCCGAGCGACCCGGTACTCAACGCCTGGAGACACCATGACCGTCCGCGCCCTCATCTCTCCGCTCCTCGCCCTCGCCGCCGCGCTCTCGCTCTCCGGTTGCTGCTTCTTCCCCGGGTTCTGCGCGGCGCCGTTCCCGATCGACGTCGTCTTCTCCAGCCTCGACGACGACCGGGTGCCGCTCGAACTCGTCTCCGACGGCGAGAAGAAGGACGTCAAGCGGAAGGACCGCGTGAAGTACAAGCCGGCGAAGGGTGAGGAGGGGGCGACCCTGAAGCGGTACCGCATGACCGCCAAGGAGGACGGCGCGGCGGCGACCGAGCGGTTCGATCGCCGGCTCGAGGGAGAGGTCTCGGTCTTCACGCGGGTCGCGATCCACGAGACGAAGGGGCTCGAGTCCGGCGTGTCGACCGCGTTCCTGCAGCGGTCCCCCGAGTCGGGCGTCGTCGCGCGAGTCGAGGCGACCTGGAACGCGGAGATCCTCGGCTTCACGGTCCGGGCCCGCGTCGATGGGACTCCGGTCGGGGCGCCGGTCGATTTCCCCCAGGCGGAGGAGCTCTTCCTCACGCTGACGGCGACGCCCGGCGGCGTCGAACTCGGGGCCGCGCGGCCGGACGGCCCGGGGCACGACGACTTCGAGACGCCGACGCTCCTCACGACGGTCCCCGTCGCCATGGGCGAGGTCTTCCGGGCCGAACTCGGCGTCGAGGGCCTGGGGAAGAAGGGGACCTACTACTTCTCCGACTTCACGACGCGCTCGAAGGTCCTGCCGGCCGCCGGGGACGAGGAGCTCGTCGGTCTTCAGCTCGCCAAGGCGATGTCCAACTGCACCTACGTGCTGGCCATGTTCGCGCACCCGCCGCCGCACGACATGACCCTCGCCCTGAACTACACGGCCAGCAACGGGCTGTTCCTCGACCTCGCCGCCGACGAGCTCGCGGCCGCCGCCAAGAAGGGGACGCTCGACCCGGACACCGACGTCGACGAGCTGGCGGCGGCGCTCGCGAAGGCGGACGCGAAGATGTCGAAGGCGATCTCGAAGGTCGAGCTCCTGTTCGCGACGGGGAAGACGAGCGGCAAGTCGGCGGTGAAGCGGATCGAGAAGGCGCGGGACGAGATCGAGGTCGTCTTCGGGAAGCTGTTCGGCTACCGGGGCGGGTCGTCGAAGACGCTGCGGAAGACGATCGAGATCGAATGAGTTCGCGGGGCAGGGGGGGCGGGGCGCGAAAAACTTCCCCGAAACCGCGGGCGGTGCGTCAAGATCGAGGGGGCCCGGGAGCCAGGGACTCCCGGTCGCCCGTCTCGTCCGCACGGAGGAACCCCATGTCGATCGTCCGTCGCCTCGTCCCGTTCGCCGCGGCGCTCGCCGCCGCCGCCCTCGTCCCGACCGCCTCCGCCCAGTGCGGCGCCGCCGGACTGAACGTCCAGGTCTTCCCGGCCGCGGCGACCGTCGGCCAGCCGATCCAGATCATCGTCACCAACGTCTCGCCGAACTGCACCTACTTCATCGAGGACAGCTGCCTCTACAAGAAGGTCTTCAAGTCGCAGTGCGGCGGGTCGGTCGTCGTCCCGTTCCGGCCGTGCCAGATCGGACAGCAGTTCATCCAGCCGGGGCAGAGCTTCCTCGACTCCTGGGACCAGACGACCCAGGTCGGGGGGCAGGTCCCTCCCGGCACGTACGCGTTCAACGTCTCCGTCAAGGAGGTCGGCGGCGGGACCCACTCGTTCTGCCCGACGGTGACGATCGACGTCTGCCCGACGCCGCCGTCGATCTACGGCAGCGGGAGCGCGGGGACCGGCGGGTACACTCCGAGCTGGACGGTCAACATCCTCCCGAAGCCGGGCGGTCCGTTCTCCCTCACCGTCGACGAGGCCCTCGGCGGCGCGCCGGCCCTGCTCGCGCTGGGGGCGGGGCAGGCGCAGATCGCGGCGGACTTCGGCGACTTCCTGGTCGACCCGAACCTGCCGATCGTCTGGCTCCCGTTCACGATGGCCGGCACGCCCGGCCTCGGCGGCACGGGGACGGTCACCTTCGGCGTGACGGTCCCGAACGACACCGCGTTGGTCGGGGTGACGGTCCACTGTCAGACGCTCGTCGGGGACATCGGCTCGACCGGCGGCGTCGCGACGACGGCGGGCCTCCGGATCTCGATCTGCCCTCCCTGACGCGCTCCTCGCGCGCCGACACGGAGCCGGCCCCGGGGGCTCGCGAGAGCGCCCGGGGCCGTGTTGCGTCCGGGAGGGGCCCGGGTCAGCCGTGGAAGACGCGCACGCCCGCCGAGTTGGCGAACCCGGTCGGCGACGCGGCGTCGGTCACGAACGCCTGCACCGTCACCTCGAACGAGAACGGCGCGTCGGCCGGGATGAGCACCGGCACCGTGATCGCGCCCTGCCCCGGACCGCCGGCGCTCAGAGGGAGCGGGCCGACCGAGATCGGCAGGAGCGGGAAGACGTTCAGCGTGCATCCCGCGCCCATCGGCAGCGCCGCCTCGCCCAGGCCGAGGAAGAGGAACGCCACCGAACCGCCGAGGCCGCCGGTCACCTGCAGGGCGATGTTCTCGGCGCCGGCGGGACACCCGAGGTACGTGAACGTCGGGACGATCCCGCCGCTCCCCGGGCAGCCGTTGCCGTACGTGACGAGGCCGCCGTGGCAGAGCGCGGACTCGTATCCGCCGGAGACCTCGTAGCCGCCGGTCGCGAGCGGCGCCGCCTGTCCCGGGAGCGCCGCGCTGCCGACGACGGAGAAGCCGCCGCCGCTCGCCTCGACCGCGCCCCCGGCGATCGCGCCGCGCGACTGGTCGAACCCGCCGCCGACCTGGGCGGCGGCGACGCCGGCGAGCGCCGCGGCCGCCGCGAGGGTGAGGAGGTGCCGCTTCATCGGTCGCTCCCGTTCGCGTCGACGAGCTGCTCGAGGAGCGCCTCGACCTCGGCGAGTCGGGCGCGCATCGTCGCGTTCTCCTCCTCGAGGGCGTGGAGCCGGTCGGCCGGCGCCGCGAGCGCCTCGCGCAGCCGCGTCGTCTCGAACGTCCCGTTCCCGAGGTTGTGGTGGAGGAGGACGGTGCCGTCGGCCAGCTCGACGCGGAGGTCGCGCCGGCCGTCGCGGTCGTGGTCGACGAACGTGGCGGCGACGATCGGCGCGCCGAGGTCGAGCCCGTGCGCGCGGGTCACGTCGGCGAACCGCCCCGTGCCGTCCCCGAGGAGCAGCCGCGCCGCGCCGTCCGCGCCGACCATCAACAGGTCGAGCCGGCGGTCGCCGTCGACGTCCTCCCAGAGGGCGATCCGCGCGCCCTCGGTCGCGCCGAGCCCCGCCGTCGCGGTGACGTCGTCGAACCGGCCGTCGCCGAGGTTCCTCAGGAGGGTCGCCTCGGCCGCCGGCGCGAGGACGAGCACGTCGTCGGCGCCGTCGGCGTCGAAGTCGCCCCACGCCTCCTTCTCGAGGCGGGTGATCGTGCGGGGCTCTCCGCCCGGGCCGCGCCCCGCGTCGCCGCTCCGCCCGTCGCTTCCCGCCGCGCCGTCGCGTCCGTCGGCCGTCCGCCGATCCCGCGGCTCGGAGGTCGACGTCACCTGCGTCTCGAGCGCCGCGATCCGCTCGCGCAGCTCGACCAACCCGCCGTCGCGCGTGTCGCTCGCGGCGGCGTCCTCGCGAGTTTCCTCGTTCGCCGACCGGACCGGGTGGCGCCAGCCGGCCTGGGCCAGGACGACGACCGTGCCGCGCCCTTCGCCGGCCTTCGACTCGAGCGCGATCCCGATCGACGGTCCCGCCTCGGTCATCGCCATCGCGTGTCCGGTCACGTGCGAGGAGGTGAGGGGCTCGCCGGCCTTCACCGGGCCGACCACCCTCACCGGAACGCGCCCGGCGAGGGCGACGGCGACGTCGCCGCGCGCCCACGTCTCGAGCGCGAGCTCGAGGTCGGACTGCCGCCGCGCGAGCGTCTCGTCCTCGGGGTTCGAGCGGAGGAGAGAGCGGGTCTCCTCGAGGTCGGCCATCGCCTCGTACGCGTCGGCGGTCGGCCCGGAGAGGAGGAAGCCCGGCCGGGTCGACACGACGCCGACGATCGCCGGGTCGTAGGCGCGGGTGGTCGGAACCACCCCCTCCGGCGTCGACGGGTCGGCGCGGACCACGGTCCCCGCCGGGAGGTCGGCGTCGCCGAGGAACGTCTCCGCGAGGTCGCACGCCGCGCCGGTCCCGACGGTGCCGTCCGCCGCGATGTTCCCGAGCTCGTCGATCTCGACCTCGACGTCGTTGCCGTTCGAGAAGAACCAGCTCGTGGCCGTGTTGTCGCCGATGTCGAAGACGAACCCGGACGCGGTGGTGCTCGAGCAGGAGTTCGCGAACTCGTAGGAGTCGTCCCACCGGATCTTGTTGGCGCTGTGGTCGCCGCCGTCGAAGAAGTGCAGGGTCTGGTCCGACTCCTGGTTCGACAGCCCGCCCATCATGACGTCGAGGTCGACGCGCACGCTGTCGGAGATCACGAACTCGTCGCTGATCGCCGAGTGGTAGATCGACTGGACGCCGGAGGCGTTCGTCTCCCAGAAGATGCCGGTCCCGTCGCCGGGGACGACGATCGTGTCGGCGAAGAGGTAGTCGTCGACCTCCAGGACGCCGCTGACGAACAGGTCCTCCGCGCCGGAGGGGCCCGAGCCGGCCCAGTTGGGCGGGAGGTTCGTCGAACCGGTCCCGATGCGGTGATAGGGGAGCTGGGCGGCGGTGTTGCCGGCGTCGAGCACGCCCGACACGTTGAGCGGCCCGGAGGTGTAGACCGTGTCGGCGCCGGAGTCGCCGAGGTTCAGCTCGAGGTTCGCGCCCCCGAACGTCAGGGTCGCGGGCGACCCGGCGACGGTGTAGAGCGTGCCGTCGGCGATCGAGTCGTTCTGATCGGCGCGGAGGAACTGCGAGGAGTCGAGGCCGTCCACCGTCTGCGCGTCCCCCCCGTCGGCGGAGGCGGAGATCGTGATGGTGTTGGCGCCGTCGTTCGGGACGATCGACACGTTCGGGCCGGCGACGAGGTCGATGTTCCCCGCGTCGTTCGACACGCCGTCGATCGTCGAGACGAGGTTCGGCGTGATCATCGAGGCGACGACGGAGTTCGCCTCCAGCTTCTTCACGAAGCCGGAAGAGTCGACCCCGTCGAGCAGGTCGGCGCTCTTCGCGTTGGTCGAGTCTTCCGCCCGCATCGCGAAGAGGGCGTTCGGCGTCGAGGTGAGCGGCACGCGCGGCGCGAGGGTGACGTACCCTCCGACCCCGGCCGGCGAACGGACGTCGATCTCGAGGAACCGCGCGTCCCCCGTGAACGCCGTCGATCCGAAGTCGAGCGACACGGTGAAGGTCCCGCGGGTCACCGGGACGTTGGGCCGGTTGTTCTGGGCGCCGACCTGTCCGCCCCCGGCGAGGGCGTCGTACAGGCGGAATCGGAAGTCGGACGGCTGATCGACGACGATCCCGGCCTGGCGGAGTTCGCCCTGATAGGTGAACGACGTCCCGAGCGGCGCGGCCTGCGTGGCCGAGCCGACGAGCGCGAGGGCCGCGAGGACGGCGGCGGTGCGGTTTCTCAGCATGGATCTCCTCCGGCGTGGAAGGGGGATGGTGTTCGGCCCTTCGGGCGGAAACGCCCCGCGGCGGCGACCGGGAAACCGAGCGAAGATCCAGAAAAACGAAGGGCGCCGCTCGCGAGGAGCGGCGCCCTTCACGCCGAAGGAGACGCGGTCGCCTCCGCCCCGACGAGGGGAGGGGAGCCCGCGCTCCGAGGAACCCGCGGGGGCTCGCGGGGGGGGCGAGCCCGTCCCCGGGAGAGGCGTGAACGGGGTCCGGCGACGACGGAAGGAATCGGATACGGGGGGAGTTTTCTCGCTGGGCCGAGGTCGGTCGGATCAGCTCCGCGCGTCGAGCCAGTCGAGGAAGAACGCCGTGTCGGTGATCCGGTCGATCCGCTCCCGCCACGACTCGAGCGATTCGATCTCGCCGGCGAGCAGCTCGGCCCGGATCCGACGGATCTCGGCCACCACGTGGTTCGCGAGGTCGAGCTGGGCGGCGCCGAGCGACCCGTGGTGGTCGAGGTTCGGGGTCTCGTCCGGCAACGCGAGGCTC
Source organism: Planctomycetota bacterium JB042 (assembly GCA_043101415.1). GTDB lineage: Bacteria > Planctomycetota > B15-G4 > B15-G4 > JADJEK01 > JAUIEL01. Next base: position 7,093 of record JBICIB010000413.1, read on the forward strand.
CGCTCCGGATGAGCCTCCAGGAACCCGATCTGCTTCAGCACGTAGCGCACGCCGGACTTCCCCGGGGGGACGATGCCGCCCCGCCGCGTCTCGGCCTCGACGGCCTGGCGCTTCGCGATCGCCTTCGATCGGGTCTTCGTCGACTCCAGCGCCTCGATGCAGTGCGGATGGACGAGGTACGACGCGTGGTCCCCGAGGTTCTCGACGTGCCTCAGCAAGAGCTTCCTCAGCGGCCTGGCGTCCTCCCCCAGCTCGACGGCCACGAGCGCGCCGAGGAGCGCGTCGACTTCGCTCGACTCCGCGAGGACGTACCGATCGATCTTCACGCCGTTCCACGACATCTTCTCGACCTTGCGGAGACCCAGGAGCTGCTCGACGCCGTCGCACGCGGCGTCTCCGAGCGAGGCGAGCGCGAGGGCGGCGGCGAGGTTCGACGCGTCGACGGGGCGGCGACGGATGGCCGCGGTGAGGGTGTCGACCTGCTTCTCCGCCCAAGGACCGAGCACCGCCAGGCCGACGGCCGCGACGGTTCGGCGGTCGGCGTCCTCGGACGACCCCAGCACCTCTCCGAGTTCGCCGGCGGCGGCCACCAAGGTCCGGTCACGCGGCCTCGCCTCCGCCGCCGCTCCACGGAGGACGTCGAGACGGAGCCACGCCTCGGGGCAAGGCGCCGACCGGATCGCCTCGATCGCCGGTGGCACCGGATGCGGCGGCGCGTCGTCCGGCGGGAACGTCGGAGCGGCGACGAGAGAGAGGAGCATCGTGAGCATGGCGGGCCTCCGGGGCGGTGAACGAGCGTACTCGTCGACCGGTCCACACGCGCCGAGGTCTCGGGGTCGGAGTCGGATGGAGGGTCTCGTCGGACCCGCCGGAAGTGGGGGCTCCGGCCCGTCCGAGAAAAACTGGTCACGGCCGAGGGGCGGATCGTCTCCCTCCGGAAACCCCTTCCGGAGAGCGAGAGTGATGAGACGGATCGGCCAGGCCCTGATGTTCCTGTGGATCGGTGCGGCGGCGCGGGACGCGACCGCCCAGGCGACGGTGTTCGAGACGACGTCGGG
>JBICIB010000414.1:0-2847 GCA_043101415.1 Planctomycetota bacterium JB042
GCGCATGTGGCGGCGCTATTCCGGCCCGGTGAACCATGCCGAAGACGTCTGGCCCCTGCCGGAGGACATCGACGGTCCGGTGCTCATCGTCTCCCACCGCCCGCACCCTCGCCGCGGACCCGCGGACCGCCGACCCGTTCCACCACGCCCTGTTCCACGCGATGGGGAACGTCCACGTGCCCCTTCACCCGCCCGCCCGCCCGCCCCGGGACGACGGCGAGCGGGGGTCCGTCCCGACGATCGTCGGCGCCGGGCTCGCGGGACTCGTCCTCCTCCTCCTCGCCCGGCGAGCGCGTCGGCGGCCCCGCGGGTGACGACGCGATCGGCGACGGAGTCAGTCCCCCTCGCCGTCCCCCTCCGGCCGCGGGACCTCGTTCCCGTCCTCGTCGAAGATCGGCACCTCCTCGCGAGGCACCGTGGCGCTCCCCTTCTTCGGCGTTCCGTGGTTCGGGTCCCACTGCGTGCTCGTCGTGGTCGTCGGGATCTCCACCCCGGGGGAGATCTCCTCGAACGCGATCATCGCGTCGGGGTCCGTCGAGAACGACACGAACGACGCCGGGAACGAGATGCGCTTCGCGCCCGACTCCGTGAGGCCGACCAGGCGGTGCTCCGTGAAGTAGACCGGAGGCGCGGGAGCCTCGGACTCGAGCAGCGGGATCCCGACCGCGTGCGGCCAGCTCTCCGGGAGCGGGACCCGCTCGAAGTGGTGCGCCGCCGGCGGGGCGAAGTCGTCGATCGACGGCTGTCGCCAGACGACCGTCTCGAGGTGCGTCGCGCCGGCGACGATCGCGGCTCCGAGCGATTCGGGGGCCTCGACGTCGAGGAAGAGGGTCGAGGGTTCGCCCTCCTCTCCCGGGACGCCCGGGACGTTCCCCCCGACGTCGAGCAGGAACGCGGAGGCGACGATCGGCCGGGGCTCGAACTCGGTGCTCCCGTCCGCGCGGACGAGCGTCCCGTTCACGTCGACGGGGACGAGCAGGTCGAGGCTTCCGTCGGTGTCGAGGTCCGCGACGACCGGTGTCGCCGCGAACCCGGGCTGCGGGTCGTCCGGCTGATCGGTCAGGTCGATGCTCTCGAGGTGGACCAGGTCAAACGTCGAGCCGCCCCCGTCGACCGATCGGTTCTCGAGGACGACCAGCCGCTGCGAGGATCGGATCCCGACGACCAGCTCGTGGTCGCCGTCGCCGTCCCGATCGCCCGCCGCCGCCGAAACGACGTCGAGCCCGCCGAGCAGGATCGGCGCCTCGTACCCCGCCGGCGACAGGACGGTCAGGAACTGGTCGGTCTCGTCGGCGGTCGACGTGACGAACGCGATCTCGTCGCGGCCGCTCGGCTGCGGGAGGCGCGCCCAGGGGCCGCCCGGGTGGAAGGCGCGGAGCTCGGCGAGGTGGGCCCCGTTCGCGTCGTAGACGTCGAGCCCGAGGTCGGCGTTCGCGGCGAGCTCGACGTCGGCGTCGCCGTCCCACTCGACCCGCATCAATCGTGACGCGGGGGTCACGAGCGTCGAGCCGATCCCCTCGACGAACGCGCCGTTCCCCTGCGCCATCAACGTCCGGACCGTGACCCGGTCCGCGGCGAGGAAGGTGAGGTCGTCCCGTTCGTCGCCGTCGAGGTCGGCCGCGGCGAGCGCGACGCCGCCCTCCCAGTCCGGCCCGGACGCGATCGTCGCCTGCGAGAAGGTCGACGCTCCCAGGGGGAGCCAGAGGAAGTGGACGCCGGTGCCGTTCGCGACGACGAGCCCGGCGAGTTCGGTCGGGGCGGTCCGCCGCGCGATCGCCATCGCGGTCGCGTCCGGCCCGAGATCGATCGAGAGGTCGTACACCGCGGGACCGGTCAGGAGCCGCAGCTCCCCGCCGACCTCGACGACCACGTCGAGGAGCAGGTCCGCCGTCAGGTGCCCCGTCACCGCCTCCCCCGTCGGTCCGGCCCCGGCGGGCCACGCCGCGTCGACGGAGACGGCCCACCCGGACCGGGCGGAGGTCGGCGGAGAGAGGAGGAGGACGAGGGAGGCGAGGAGGAGGGATCGCATGGTGACCTCGGGCTGGAGTGGAGCGCCGGTGGCGGCCTCGGGGGAGACGCGGGTTCACGTCGACTTGCTCCGAGACCGACTCAGGAAACGCGGCAGAATCGGTGTCCGCCGGCAGGATTCGGTCGGCCTCTCTCGAGATGAACCGATTCCCCCATCCGCGGCAACGGACGGACATGATCCCCGAGGCCATCCTACGTGAGACCGAATCGCTCCGCGCGCTCGCCCGGGGACTGCTCGGCGAGGACGCCGACGACGCGGTGCAGGACGGTTTCGTCGCGTGGCTCGAGAGGGCCCCCTCCGGACTCGAACGCCCCGGCGGATGGCTGACGTCGGTCGTCCGCAACCTCTCCCTCCATCGGCTGCGAACCGACCGCCGTCGCCGCGCGCGCGAGCGGACGGCGGTCCCGCCCCACGTCCCGGCGGCGCCGGACGAGCTCGCGGCACGCCGGGAGACGATCGAGGCGCTCGTCGCCGCGCTCTTCTCCCTCCCCGAGCCGTCGCGCGAGGCGCTGCTCCTCCGCTACCTGGAGGATCTCCCGCCGCGGGAGATCGCGCGCCGCCTCGGCGTCCCGGTCGAGACGGTCCGGACCCGGATCAAGCGGGGGCTCGCCGCGCTGCGCGCTCGTCTCGACGCCGAGCACGACGGGGACCGGCGCGCCTGGGCGGGGACGCTCGCCGGCGCGTTCGGTGTCCCGCCCGCCCCCGCCGTCTCGACGACCCTCCTCGGAGCGCTCGCCATGGGAACGACCGTCCGCGTCCTGCTCTCCGGCGCCGCGCTCGTCCTCCTCGCGGTCCCCGTGGCTCGACACCTCTCGAAG
>JBICIB010000415.1:0-5991 GCA_043101415.1 Planctomycetota bacterium JB042
GTCCGCCTGGTGACCCGCTCCCGGCCACCCGATCCTCTTCACTCAGTTCGTATTCGCGGGGGAGCCTAACGACTCTCCCCCGGCGACGGAAGCGTCTTACGGCGAGATTTCCCGCCACGCCGGCGCGGGAGGCCCCCGCTCAGGCGCGCCGGGCCGGCAGCCCGGCCAGGAGCCTCGCGACGTGCCGCCGCAGGAGCTCGTCCAGGGTCGCGCGCGGGAGCGTCCGGTCGGCCGCGTACTCGACCTCGTACGTCAACGGAAGGTTCTGCTGGAAAAGGGTTTCCCCATCCTGACCGTCGACCAGGGTCGCCGTGGTGTCGATGCGGTAGACCGCCGGACGGACGCCCGGCACGACCTTCACCGAGGCGACGTCGATCTCGAGATACGCATCCGCCGGAAGCGCCCCCTTCAGCGCTCCGAGCGGCGCCGGACCCGTCCCCCGCTCGCGCGCGGCCGGGAGGATCTCCGCCAGCCGGGACTCGACGTGTCCCGGGTGGAGCGGGGTGTACCCCTTCTCCATCAGCTCCTCGTACGCGTGCTCGACGAGGAGCCGGCCGTCGGCCGGCGAGAAGTTCGGGACGGACGCCGGCGGGAGGATCGCCAGCTCGATCGCCGCCTGGGGATCGAGGCGCGTGTTCCGGTACGGAGGCGGCGCGTCGTACGGCCTCGGCGGCGTGCCCGCGCAGCCGAAGAGCCCGCTCAGAAGGGCGACGCAGGCGATCGGGACCTCAATCCTCGGGGCTCTGGTGGGCACGGTTCCACTCCTCCTCGAACCTCTGGCGTCGACCGGCGCGGTCGAGCGCTCGGGCGAGCCGCCGGCACGACTCGCAGGTCCCGCACGGCCGATCCCGGCCCTCGTAACACGACCAGACGAGCGCCAGCGGCGCGTCCAGATCGTATCCCATCCGAACGATCCCCTCCTTGTCGAGCCCCGCGGTCGGGGAAACGACGCGGACCCCGTTCCGGGTCGAGAGGGAGAGCGCCGCGTTCGTCCGATCGACGAACTCCTCGGAGTTGTCCGGGAACGTCGCCGCCTCCTCCCGATTGAAGCCGACCACGACCCGATCGGCCCCGAGCCCCTCCGCGAACGTCGCCGCCACGGCGACGAACAGCCCGTTCCGGTTCGGGACCCAGACCGCCGCCATCGAGTCCGCCGCCGCCCCCGCCGCGTCGTCGAGGGCCGCGTCGTCCGGGCGCGGCAGCGCGGCGTCCGCGTCGACGAGCGCGGTCCCGGTCACGTCGGCGAGGAAGTCGAGGGAGACCGTCCGGTGCGGCACGCCGAGCGCCGCGGCGATGCGCCCCGAGGCCTCGACCTCGCGCGCCGCGGCCCGCTGCCCGTAGTCGACCGCGAGCGCGAGCGCGACGCCGACCTCGCGGTGCGCGGCGGCGGTCGCGACGGTCGAGTCGAGGCCGCCCGAGAGGAGCGCGACCGCGGTCATGGCGTGGTGTCGAACGTCATCGTCTCCGAGCGCGACAGCCGGCGGTGCGCCCGCTCGACGTCCGAGAACGTGAAGGCGTCGAAGGTGAACCCGACCGGCATCTCGATCGCCTCGACCGTCACCTCGAACTCCCCCACCTGGTCGAACGGGTCGAGCGCGAGGTCCGGGAACGCGAACGCTCCCGGCGCCAGCCCGGCCGCGTCGCCGTCGACGAGGACGGTCCACCGCACGTCGGCGCCGACCGGGCGGAGGACGATCCGGGCGAGCGACCGACCCGCCGCGAAGTCCTGGCTCCCCCCGCTCGTGTCGAACTGGATCACCAGGGGATGGGTCGTCCCGATCTCCTGCTGGACGAGCGGGATCTGCGGCAGCCGGATCGGCTCGGCGGTCTTCGCCTCGGTCTCCGGGATGAAGTCGAGCGAGGCGCGGTGGCGCGTGAGGCGCGTGGTCGCCACCTCCGCCGCCTCGACCTCCAGGCGGAACGCCCCCTCGAGCTCCGCCTCGCTCGGCGGCAGCGGCGTGATGCCGGCCGACGGCTGGAACAGGAGCTCGTACGCCGGGTCGACGTCCGGCAGCGCCTCGTTCTCCCAGAGCGAGGGCGGGATCGGCGCGAAGAGCGTCCGCAGCGCCCCTGGCGAGCCGAGGGGCTTCGGCGAGAACGAGACCGGGAAGACGTCCGGGAGGCCGGGGAGCGTCCCGACGAGGCGCGCGACCGTGACGTCGAACGGCTCCTCGACGATCCCCGCCGCCGTGACGTCGGCCGCGACGACGACCGTGTTCGCGAACGACTGCGCGAAGTCCATCGTCCCGCCCGGCTCCTGGTAGTCGAACCCGAGCGAGAGGTCGTCCGTCGACGCGAGGACCGAGCTCTGCTGATGGACGTAGATCTCGTTCCCGTCGTGCTCCATGCTCGACACCACGAACGGGCGCGCCGGATCGACCCGGAGGTACGTCTCCGTCCCGTCGTCGAGCGCGTCGACGAAGAAACGCGAGTCCTCGACGGTCGGGTTCTTCCCGGACGCCGGCCGCCCCGAGCTCGCCGCGCTGGCGACGAACGCGTCGGCCGGATCGGTGCCGATGTTCGGGACGTCGTTCGACGTGAAGACGCCGACCTGGAGGCGCGGGAGATCGGTCTTCTCCAGCACGAGGCCGGCGCCGGCCGCGTCGCCGAACGCGGGGTTGTCGAACCCGGCGACCGTGAACGGGTCGTACCCCGACTTCGAGGCCGTCAGGAGGACGCGGACCCCGAGGCCCGACGTGTCCGGGAAGACCGCCTCCCCCTTCTTGCCGGTCTTCTTCACCATCGGCGTGTTGCCGACGTCGAACGGGTAGGTGTCGAGACGGACCTCGACGTTCTTCAGCGGGAGGAGCGTGTCGGCGGCGACGACGCGGACCCGGAGGTGCTCGAGCGCGGTCGGCTCCAGCGGACCGCCGAGCGAGCCCTCGAAGTGGATCGCCCCGGCGTCCGGCGAGCGGACCACGCGCTGGTTGCCCACGATGTCGGTGATCGAGAGCTCGTCGATCGGCAGGGGGAGGAAGCGGGGCCCGGCGCCGAGCTCGCCCCCGGGAACGGCCGCGACCGGCGTCCCGGTGATGAAGAACTGCGCGGCGTCGCTCACCGCGGCCGGCCCGCCGAGCGCGAGCGCGTCGAGCGTCGACGGCAGCGCCGCGCCGTTCACGACGGCGCGGAGCGCGGTGATCGTCTCGGTCGCCGTGCCGTAGATCGCCGGGGAGGCGAGCACGGTCCGGAACTCGTACGGCGCCCCCTCCTCGCTCGGCGGCCCGAGCACGACGTCCGGCTCGGACGTCTTCACGAAGACGTCGGGCAGCTCGAGCGGACCGAGCGGCGAGCGGAGCTTGCCGCGCTCGGCGAACGCGCCGATCACCATCGGCCGGGGAGGGAAGAAGTCGCCCGAGTCGACGAACGCCGCGCTGTCCGGCCCCTTCCCGAGGTTCACGTCGAACGCCACCTTCCCGACGCCCTTCTCCTTGGTGAACGCGCGCCCGGCGGTGCTCCCGCCCCCCTTCGGCTGGAAGAAGAGGATCGTGGTCGAGTCGGCGTTCGGCGACCCGCTCGGAACCTTCACGTCGGCCCGGAAGGCGGAGAGGTTCTCCTGGGTCAGCGAACCCTCGAACGTCACCCCCGCCACCTGGACCGGCGTGTTCCCCGGCAGCTGGATCGACGCCGGGGTCGGGACGGAGTGGATCCGGAACGTCTCGCTGAAGTCGCCCCCGGAGAGCGGGAGGCCGTTCGGGTAGAGGCCCGGGATCGGCCCGCTCCGGACCTGAGCCGCCACGCCGACGGTCACCTCGGCGCCGAGCGGGAACGGGGCGTCGACGACGAACTGCACGATCCGGGGGTCGCCGAGCACCGCGAGGTCGCCGGCGACCGGCGAGTTGCCGATCGAGACGGAGATGCCCGACTGCACCGTCGCCTCGTCGACCGGCGCGTTGAAGAAGAGGCGGATCAGCGTCTCCCGCTTCGCCGCCGTGTCGCCCGGCGGAGGGTACATCGCGATGACGCCGAACCGCGGCTGCTGGAACCCGTTCGGGACGAACGTCTGGAAGCTCTGGCTCGTCCCTCCCCCGCCCCCCGGCACGCCGAACGGGTTGTCGCCGTCGTCCTCGCCGCCGGACGTCATCCCGACCAGCGCGTTCCCCTCGAGGTCGGTCACCCCGGTCAGGTCGACCGAGTACGCCGCGCCGATCTCGAGCGGCTCGGTCGGCAGCAGGACCGCGACCCGCCCGTCGGTCGCGAGGTCGACGCCGACGGCGGCCGGCACCGGGAGCGGGACGTCGAACGGCCCGCCCGAGCCGCCTCCGGTCAGCCGGAACGAGCCGGAGTTCACCGACGCCGGGTCGACCGACTCGGAGAAGACCGCGATCACCGGCGTCGTCGGCAAGACGTCCGCCTCCCCGTTCGACGGCGCGAGCTGCCCGAGCTCGGGCGGCCCGTCGGTCAGGAGCGCGCCGCTGAACAGCGCCTGGAGGACGATCACGCCGTCCTTCCCCGCGCCGGCGACCCCCCCCTGGGAGCCGTCGCCGCCGCCGCCGCGGGTGTACTGGGTGATCGAGCCGATCTGGTCCTGCCGCCGGCACCCGCCGATCACGAGCACGGCGAGGAGCAGGGCGAGGAAAGGCGCGGCCGGGGTCGGCGAGGGTCGGAGCGGTGCGATCAAGGAAGGCCTCCCGCCGCGATGATACGCGCTCAGTCGTCCGACGCGAGGCGGCGCGCCGCCTCGGCCGTCCCGTCGACGGCGGCCTCGAGCGCCTCGGAGAGCGCCCGCTCCATCGCGGCGGCGAGCGCGGACGGCTCGTCGGCCGGCACCTTCGCGGTCCCGACGGCCGGGAACCGGACGACTTCGTCCCCGCGCCGGAGCTCGAGGTGCAAGGAGACGACGGCGACGCGTTCGGCTTCCCGCCGTTCGAAGTCGAATCTCTCGACCGCGCCCGCGAGGCGGAGGTCCGGGTCGGACGTCGCGCCGGGACCGAAGACGCCGGCCGGGAACGCCCCGGAGGCGTCGAGCGCCCGGATCAGGCCCTCCGTGGCCGCCGCCGCCGGACGCCGCTCCCAGCGGAGCGCGGGGTCGAGCGCCACCACGTGCCCGTCGTCCCGATGGGCCAGCTCGAGCCGGTCGACCCCGCCCGGGCCGGCCAGTCGGAAGACGCCGAGCCGGAGATCGCAGGAGGACTCGCGCGCGGCCGGGACCTCGGTCTCGAGGGCGAGGAACCGTTCGACCGGAGGCGGCGGGAGTCGCGGTTCGTCGGCCGGGCTCGGCGCCGCTCCGACGAGCGCCGGGACGCCGCCGACCGCCTCCTCCACCGCCGCCGCGAACGCCTCGGCGAGGCCGTCCGGCCCGTCGCCGTCCGGGACGCGACGACCGACCAGGAGCGAACTCTTCCCGTCGACCGTCACCTCGAGCTCGACCCGGGCCGCCGCCGGACGCTCGGTCGCGTCGAACTCGAACCGTCGGATCCGCGCCCCGATCTCGACCTCGTCCGCGCGGAGGCTCCCCTCCCGCGACACGCTCCCGGCCGGCCCGACCGCCCGCCGCAGCGTGTCGGCAAGGGCGTCCGCCACGACCTCGCTCGGTCGCTTGGTCCAGACGACCCCCGGCCGCGGCCGGACGCGATGACGGGCGCTCCGCTCGATCGGGTCGAGACGGTCGAGGCTGCTCGGCGCGTCGACGCGGCCGAGGCGGACCGCGCGGCCGGGAGCCCCGACGGACGGGTCGGACGGACGGACGACGAGATCGAGGCGGACCGGATCGGCGTCCCGGACCGGCGCGGCCGGATCGGGGCGGCGGGCCGCGGCGACGGCCTCGACCGACCGCTCCGCCAGCTCCGCGGAAGCGGCCGCGAGGGCGCGCTCCATCGCGGCCGCTCGCGCTCCCGGGTCCCCGTCCGGGAGCGGCGCCCGGCCGGACGCCGCCAGCCGGGTCGGCGTCGCGGGCTCGAGCCTCCCCTCCGCGGGGACGAGCGTGGCGCCGAGCTCGACCACGGCCGCGTCGTCGGTCTCCTCGAAGGCGAGGACGACCCCCTCCAGCCGCAG
>JBICIB010000416.1:0-4859 GCA_043101415.1 Planctomycetota bacterium JB042
ACGCTATGACGCACCCTCCTGGTTCACAGGTCACTCTCAGCCCACTCCCTGGGTGCGTGGATGGGTCCCGACCGAGGGGACACGGATCAGGACGGAGTCCTGGACGGGGGCTCGGCCGCTCGCAACTTCGTGAGCATCCGGTGCGAGGAGCCGAACTGGGTCGTGTGCCCGACGCGACACGCCCGCTCGCCGAGCGCCTGCGCGAAGTGGTCCTTCCCCACGCCGGCGGGGCCGATCAGCAGGGCGTTCTCCCGGCGCTCGACGAAGCCGCGGGTGGTGAGGTCGACGATCGTCGCCTCCGGGACCCTCGGGTTGAACCGGAGGTTGATGTCATCGAGGCGCTTCTCGCCCTCGAAGTTCGCGCGACGGGCGCGGAGGTCGAGCCGCTTTGCCACTCGGCGCTCGACCTCGTCGGACAGGAGCCGCTCCAAGAGCTCACGGCGGCCGAGCGAGTCGTCGACCGCCTCCTTCATACCGAGGTCGAGCGACTGCAGTGCTCCGGGGAGGTGATCACCGTCACGTCGATCGGACGGCGGTCGAGCAGGGCCAAGAGGTTCCCCGACGGGAACGAGTCGAGCATCGAGTCGTGACGGCTCTTGAGGACCAGGAGCTTTTTCTGGCGCATCGCGAACCGGTCCCGGCTCGCCGTGATGACGTTCTGGAGGTTGTCGAACGTCGTCGTGTCGACGTCCGGCACGGACTCGTGGATCCAGCTCGCCACCGCCACGATTTTCATCGACGACTTGCTCACGGGATCGACCCTCCTCGGCCGGCGGAGCGCGCTCGCTCCACCGAGGAGAACCGGACGTGTCGCGGCCCGTTACAGTGGGAGCGGGTGGGCCCCTCCGCCGCGGGCCCGCCTCCGCCGGACGGGTCAGTCGGCGTCGCCGTCGTCGCTCGACGGGTGCCGCTCGGGCCGGGCGCGCTCGACGACCTCCTTCGGGAGGACGTGGTTCCGCTCCGCCCACCGCGCGTGCTCGGCGAGGAGGGCCTCGACGCGCTCCGGCGGCCGGCTCGCGAGGTCGACCGTCTCGCAGCCGTCCGCGTCGAGGTCGTACGGCGAGACACGCCCGTCCCGATCTCGGCGGAGCTTCCATCGCCCGTCGATCAATCGCACCCTTCAGATGGAGCGTGACTTCCCAACAAGAGCCGCAGCCTTCTTCGCCAAGGACCAGGATCAGCGTACGCGCTGATCTCGGCGGAGAAGGCCAACCACCCCATCGCGTTGATGTGTCGCGTTCTCAGGGTGTCGCGGAGCGGCTGGTGCTCGTGGCAGGCTCGAGTTCGCTCAATCCGGATCTTCAGGTCCCACCTTATGCCCGAATCCGGGTCGGGTTGCTCGCCGAATCGGCCGGGCGGTCGCTCCGGCGGCGCTCCCGTCAGACTCCTCCCACCGCCACCCCGGCGGCGAACGCGAGCCCCCCCGCCAGCACGGCCAGACCGCCGACGAGGAGCTGTCGCCGGCGGCGGTTCGAGCGCGGCGCGGGGGCGTCGAGGGCCCGCTGGAGATCCGGCGCCAGCGCGAGGCAGGAGAGGTCGTCCTGTCGCGACAGGTCCGCCTTCGCGGCGCGGAGGGCGGCCGCCATCCCGCGCGCGCTCTGGAACCGCTTGCGCGGGTCCTTCTCCAGCGCGCGTCGGACGATCGCGTCGAGGGAACGGGGCACGCTCGGTTCGACCTCGCGGGCCGACGGCGGCTCGCCGTTCCGGATCGCGTCGACGAGGTCCCCCATCTCCGTCTGCGGGAACGCGGGGCGCAGGGTCAGCATCTCGAACAAGGTCGCGCCGAGCGCGTAGACGTCGGCCCGCGCGTCGAGCTCGTCGGCCCGCGCGTCCATCAGCTCGGGGGCGAGGTAGCGCGGCGTCCCGATCGGTCCGTCGCGCGAGCCGATCGCCTCGGCCTCCCTGTCGCAGGCGAGCCCGAAGTCGACGAGCACCGGACGCCCCTTCGCGTCGACCACGATGTTCGCGGGCTTCACGTCGCGGTGGACGATGCCGACGCTGTGGAGGTCGTCGAGCGCGTCCGCGACCGCCTGGGCCACCACGCACGACGCGACGTTCGCCCGCCGCCCGTCGGTCCCGATCCGCTCGAACCAGAAGCCGATCCGGCTCTCGTCGGAGCTCCGCGCCGCCTCCAGCGCCTCCGAGATCGTCTCCCCGAGGACGTACGCCATCGACATGTACATGGTGTCGCCGTGCTGGCCGAACGCGTGCAGCGGCACGACGTGCGGATGCTGCACCTGCGACAGGGCCCGGGCCTCCCGCACGAAGCGGGCGCGGACCTGAGGGTCCTCGCGCAGGTCGGCGCGCAGCACCTTCAGCGCGACGAACCGTTCGAGCGCCTCCTGCCACCCGAGGTAGACGACGCCCATGCCGCCCTTCCCGAGGGGCCGCACGATGTCGTACCCCGGAATCACGGGCGACTCGTCCCCCACCGGCGGCGGGACGGAGGTCGTCATCGGTGTGATCGTCCGCGTCAGCTCCACGGACCGCTCCCGTTCGAGCCCCGGATGGGCTGTTCTCCTGGTCTGGTTGTCGACCGTGGAGGGGGGCGTCTGAACCAGAGAACGGGAGACGGGCCGTCAAATCGATGGGGGGGCCGACCCGGTTCCGTCGCCCGGACGCGGCCTCGGCCGGTTCAGCCGAGCTCCCGCGCCGTCCGCTCGAAGGCGCGCAGCACCTCGGCCGCCGCCGGGTCGTCGTAGCGGTTCGTCTCCTCGAAGGGATCGCCGGCGAGGTCGAAGAGCCGCCGGTCGGAGTACCACTTCCAGTCCCCCTCCCGGAGCGATTGCGCGGCGCCGAGCTGGGAGTACGCCCAGGTTCGCGCGACCCCGCCCTCCCCGCGAAGGGCGGGGGCGAGGCTCGCGCCGTCGAGACCCGGCGGGACGTCGACCCCCGCCAGATCGAGCAGCGTCGGGAAGAGGTCGGAGAGGTCGACCGGATCGGCGATCACGCGGCCCGGCGCGGCGACGCCCGGACGGCTCACGATCAGGGGGACCCGCGTCCCGATCTCGGTCAGGCTCCCCTTGCCGCCCCGGAGGTCGCGTCCGCGGAACCGGGTCGCCACCTCGGCCGGCGTTCCGTTGTCGCCGAGGAAGACGATCCAGGTCCGCTCGCGTTCGCCCGTCCGCTCGAGGGCGTCGACGACCCGGCCGACGATCGCGTCGAGGTGCCCCACGAGCGCCGGGAAGTTCGCCGCGTCGGCGTCCTTTCGGCGGTCGAACCCCTTCCCGGGCGGGAGCGCCCCCGGCGGCCGGACGAACGGCTTGTGCGGGAGGATCATCGGGTGGTACGCCACCCAGGGCCGACCGCGCGAGGAGGCGACGAAGTCGAGGAGCCAGTCGCAGCAGACGTCCGGCCCGTACGCTCCCTCGAGCCGCAGCACCGTCTCGCCGTCGCGGCGGAGCGCCGGGTGCCAGTAGCGGTTCAGCGCCTTCCCGTCGACCGTCCAGGCCCAGCAGCACGACCGGTCGAAGCCGCACTCGACGACGTGGTCGGGGTGCTCGTCGAAGTGGCAGAGCTGCCACTTCCCGGCGACCGCCGTCCGGTACCCCGCGTCCCGCAGCCGCTGCGCCCACGTCCCGAGCGCGGGATCGACGAAGCGCGAGCGCCCGTCCGAGTCGCGGCGAGCGCGGTGATCGATGTTCGCGACCCAGCCGGTCCGGAACGGATACTTGCCGGTCAGCAGCTCGACCCGGGACGGCGTGCAGAGCGGCGTCGCGTAACACGACTCGAACCGGACCCCGGACGCCGCCAGCGCGTCGATCCGCGGGGTGTCGAACGCCTCGCCGCCGTAGCACCCCACCCCGTCGATCCCGAAGTCGTCGGCGACGATCACGAACAGGTTCGGGCGCTCGGCCGGGGCGGTTCGACAACCCAGCGCCTGCGACAGCACCGCCCCCGCGGCCCCGGCGGCGGTCCCGCGCAGGAACTCCCGTCGGCTCGAGGACTCGTCGGCTCGGGCGGTCATCCGGTGGAGAGTCTATTCCGCCGCTCGCGCCACTGGAACCCGATCGGAAGCAGCCCGAAGAAGGCCCCGGCCGAGTCCTTCGAGCACGCCGATCCTCACGTCCGTCTCGTCCGTGCCGGATCGCCGTTCGATTTCCGCTCGCCGAGGAGTCCTCCCGGGCGGGCGCACCGGCCCCGCCGACGCGAATCGGGATACCATGGTCCCCGATGACCCGGTTCGACGCGACACATTGGTCGGTCGTGCTCGGCGCCGCCGAGGGGCGCACCGAGGCCCGGGACGATTTCTGCCGCACCTACGGTCGTGCGATCCGCGCTTATCTCTGCGCGAGGTGGCGACTTCCATACGAGCACGAGAACATCGAGGAAGGGGTTCAGGAGGTCTTCCTCGAGTGCTTCAAGGAACGCGGGGCGCTCTCTCGGGTCGACCCGAATCGACCGTTCCGGGCGTACCTCTACGGCATCACGTCGACCACCGCGGTCGCGCTGGAGCGGAAATGGCGCAAGCGGGACCGCGACCACGGCGTCTCCGGGTTCGAGCCGGACCGGGTCGAGCAGGACGAGGCGACCCTCTCGCAGGCGTTCGACCGCGAGTGGGCGCGGATGGTCGGGCGCGAGGCCCGGAAGAGATTCCTCCGTCAATCCCTCGACGGGGAGGCCGGCGGCCGGCGCGCCCGGTGTCTCGAACTCCGCTACCAGCAAGGCCGGCCGCCGCGGGAGATCGCCGCCGAACTCGGCGTCCAGGTCGAAAGGGTCTACGAGATGCTCCACCAGGCGAAGGCGGACTACCGGCGCGCGCTGCTCGAAGTCGTGTCGGAGCACCATCCTGGGGCGACCCGGTCCGACCTGGAGCGAATCTGCACCGAACTGGCGGGGCTCCTCTGATCCGACCAAGG
>JBICIB010000417.1:0-3852 GCA_043101415.1 Planctomycetota bacterium JB042
GACGCGGGCGAGGCAGAGGTGGGCGTCGGCCGCCTCCGGGACGCGCTCGGTGCACGTCTCGAGCAGGCGGACGCCGGCCTGGATCCGGCCCTGCGACGACAGGTTGACGCCGGCCGAGAGGACCGACGGCAGGCGCTCCGGGTCGAGGTCGAGCGCCGCCTCGAGCGAGCGGACGGCGTCGGCCATCTGGCCGTTGCGCGCCTGCTGGCGCCCCTGGAACTCGAACAGGAGCGCGGCCGCGCGCGACGTCCGCTCGTCGACGTCCTCCGGCGGCGCCTCGCGCGGGCCGGTCGCGACGAACGAGCGGTACAGATCGTCCCACTCCATGGCGCGGACGTCGACGCAGAACTCGCTCCGGACGCGCTCGAAGCAGCGCCGGGCGATGCCGAGCCGGAGCTCGTCGTCGACGATGAGCGCCTCGAGCGCGGCGACCCACTCGCCGGTGTCGTTCCGGACGACGATCCCGTCGATGCCGTCCTGGATCTCCTCGCGGTACGGCGCGACGTCGGAGTAGACGCCCGGGATGCCGCAGATCGAGTACTCGAGCCACTTCAGGTCGGACTTCGCCGCGTTGAAGACGTGGTCGGTCAGCGGCGCGATCGCGATGTCGATGCGTGCGTCGCGGACGCCCTGGGCGTGGGCGACGACGTTCGCCTGGGGGCCGCGGACGAGGCGGACGCCGGGGATGTCGGCGAGGTCGGGCGGCAGGTAGCCCCAGAAGTGGAAGACGACCTTCCCCGCGTACTTCCGGGAGAGGTACTGGATCGTCGGCTTGACGATCGCGAGGTCCTCCTCGTGCGTCGCCGACCCGAACCAGCCGATCACGAGCGGCTCGCCGGGGAGGGGACGGCGTTCGCGGTACTCGCCGCCCCAGATGTCGGTGTCGACGACGTTCCGGCGGACGAACGACTTCTCGGGGAGCGTCGACTCCGCCTTCCCGAGCTCGTCCAGCAGCGGACGGGTCGAGGTGGTGACGAAGTCGGCGTGGCGGGCGCAGTCGATCAGGTCGGGCGCGATCTTCTGGCAGTACGCCCAGAGCGGGTTCGAACGCGGGAGGTTCGTGAGCAGGTCGTCGATCTCGAAGACGACCGGCTTGCCGAGGAGCCTCGCCGCCTCGAGGACGCCGTGGCTCAGGGACTTGTCCGCGAACTCGCGCTGGACGACCCAGAGGTCCGCGTCGACGAGCGCCTCGACGTCGATCGCCTCGTCGTAGGTCGACACGAACGTCATCTCGACGCGCTCCTGGCGCTCGAGCTCGCGCAGCGGATCGAGGAGGCGGAGGCGGACCACGGCCCACTCGTCCCGCTCGCGCGAGAGGACGACGACCTTCAGCTTCTTCGTCACCTTGCGGAAAACGACCGCGCACTCGGTGACGTAGGTCGGCTCGTCGCGGAGCACGGGGTAGAAGCCGTTCTGGGCGAACAGCTCCTTCCAGTACTCGAACGGCTGGATGTTGAAGTGCGTCGGCTCCTCGTAGTCGTCGGGGGTCGAGGAGAAGAGGACGTCGTCCGCGTGGGCGCAGAGGTTCTTCACGACCGCCGGCGCGTCCTCCTCGGACATGTGCTCGATCACCTCGATGCAGGTGATCAGGTCGTAGCGCCGCCCGAACGGCTCGGTCGCGGAGTGGACCGAGCAGAACGGCTTGACGTCGTCGCGGACCTGCGAGATCGCGTAGGTCGACGCGTCGACGCCGTACGCCTCGACGCCGAGGTCGCGGAGCTGCTCCACCAGGAACCCCTTGGCGCAGCCGACGTCGAGCACCGACTTCGGGCGGAAGCGCTGGACGAGGTTCCGGGCGACGGTGCTGAAGTGGGTCTGCCAGGTCGCCTCGTCCCGCTCGTACGGGACGTCGCCGCAGTGGCTCCGGTAGTACGCCTCGTCGAACAGCGCGGTCGGGTCGAGGTCGTGCGACCCCCGGTTCGTGGTGCTCATCGTCTCTTCTCTTCTTCGTGGGCGGTTCTGGGACCCGGTCAGCGGACGAGGCCGTGCGCGGCGAGCTCCGCGGCGGCCGACTCGAACGTGTCGACGGCGTTCTGCTCGCGGACCCAGTCCACGAGCTCCTCGATCCCCTGCTCGAGCGTCACGCTCGGCGCGTAGCCGAGCCTCGACTCGATGTGGGAGATGTCGGCGTAGCAGTGTCGGATGTCCCCCTCGCGGAACTGGTTCCGGACGTCGGGCGGGACGGAGAGGCCGAGTCGGCTCTGGAAGATCTCGTTGATCTCGCCGATCGACGAGCGGCGGCCGGTGCCGACGTTGAACACCTCGTAGTCCGCTTCGGACTTCTCCATGGCGAGGATGTTCGCCTGGACGATGTCGCTGACGTGGACGAAGTCGCGGCTCTGGGCGCCGTCCTCGTAGATGACCGGCGGGTTGCCGGAGAGGAGGCGGCCGCCGAAGATCGCGAGGACGCCGGTGTACGGGTTCGAGAGCGCCTGGCGGGAGCCGTAGATGTTGAAGTACCGCAGCGCCGTGGTCGGGAGGCCGTAGGCCCGGCCGTACGCGAGGAACATCTCCTCGTGGTCCCGCTTGGTGACCGCGTAGATCGAGGTCGGCTGCAGGGGCTTCGACTCGGGCGTGCCGATCGGCTCGACCTTCTCGCCGCACGACGGGCAGTCGAGCTCCCAGTCGAAGGCGGCCATCTGATCCTTGGTCCGGAGGTTCGGCGACACGTCGCCGCACGTGCCGCAGCGGTACGCCCCCTCGCCGTAGATCGACAGCGACGAGGCGACGACGACCTTCTTCACGTCGTGGGAGTCGTTGGCGAGGATGTCGAGCAAGGTCGCGCCGCCGACCGAGTTCCCGTCGACGTAGCGCCGGATCTCGTACATCGACTGCCCCACGCCGACGAACGCGGCCTGGTGGTAGACGACATCGATCCCCTCGAGCGCGGCCTTCAGGCGGTCGCGGTCCCGGACGTCGCCGTGGACGAAGTCGATGTCCTCGGCGAGGTAGGACGGCACGCGGCCGCCGGGGTGGACCTGCCGGTCGAGCGAGTCGTAGACCCGGACCCGGTGCCCCTTCTCCAACAGGGCGTCGACCAGGTGCGACCCCACGAAACCCGCGCCACCCGTCACCAGAATGCGCATCGCTGCCTCCTTCGCGCCACGAAACGGACCTTCCGAGCGACGAAGGAGAGGGCAAGGGGGGTGCCAGACGCCGGAACCCCCACCGCGGAACGCCACAAGCCACTTACAATAAATACCTTACACACCAAAGGCCCGGCCACCGGCCCGCCGCCGACCCCCTCCCGACGGCGAATCGTTTTCGTCCTCCCGGCCCCCCCGACGGAACGACTTTCCTCCGCCCTCCCAGCCCCGACGTCAACCCGAGCCAGCCAGCCGGTGGCGTCAGACCCCACTCCGCGCGGGGAGTGGGGTCTGACCCCACCCCACTCACGTGCAGCGCGGCGGGATCGGCACGGTTCACGGATCGGCTGCTCGGGGCGTCCTACGTCGTCGAATCGGTCGATCGAGCTCGGGCCTCATCGCATGGGGCGATTCCTCGGCGGGGGCCAGTCGTCTCGCCCTTGGAATCGAGACCGGGCCCCATGGGCGGCGCGCTCCACCGGCGCCAGACTCGCCTCGACAGACGCAAGCCGCTGTCCAATAATCACCTATCTCTTCCGATCACCCGACGCGAGAGGGGCGCGTCCTGCACATGCGTGGGGTGGGGTCAGACCCCACCGCGTGCGCGTCGGGGGGTCTGGCGCCGCGGGGGGAGACGCCGCAGGGGGGAGGACGCCGCGGGGGTCAGAGGATGTCGAGGATCTCGTAGAGCGCGGGGACGATCGTGCGGTAGTTCGTGCCCGCGGCCCAGCGGGTGTTCCACGGGACGGGGGTCTTCTCGGCGAGG
>JBICIB010000418.1:0-4653 GCA_043101415.1 Planctomycetota bacterium JB042
CGCCAGCCCCAGGACGAAGGCGGTCAGCATCAGCCCGAACGCGTAGACCGACGATCCGACGAGGAGCGAGAGCGCTCGGGTCCAGCCGATCTCGTACACCAGCGCCGCGGCGCCCGAGACCCCGTAGCCGATCAGGACGACCGGCCGGGCCCGGCTCGGGCCCGCGCCCGCGGCGTCCGCCGCCGGCGTGGCCGCGGCGGCCGGACGATCCGGCTCGCCCGTGGCGACGACGGCCGCGCGGCGATGCAGCACGACCGCCAGCGCGGCGACCAGCAGGTTGAGCCCGGCGGCGAACCGGATCGCCCCGGTGACGCCGAACGCCGGCACGAACAGGAACGCGCCGAGCGACGCCCCGAGGACCGCCCCGAACGTGTTCGTGGCGTACAGCGTCCCGGCCGTCCGGCCGAGGCCGACGCCGGCCGACGCGACGAACCGCGAGAGGACCGGGAGCGTCCCGCCCATCAGGAGGGCCGGCACGGCGAGGACGAGCGCCGCGAACGAGAGCCGCGCGACGGTGAACCCGACGTCCGACGTCGAGCCCTGGTACCACGCGCCGTAGAGCGGGCTCCCCGCGGCGACCAGCGCCGGCAGGGCGAGGCAGTACAGGCCGACCACGCCTTCGAGCCCGGCGAACACGAGCAGCGGGGCCCGCCGCCGGAGGAGGGCTCGGCCGAACAGGAAGCTCCCGATCGCGAGCCCGCCCATGAAGACGCAGAGGACGATCGTGATCGCGTCGGTCCCGTTCCCGAGGACCCGCCGCAGGAGCCTCGTCCACGCGACCTCGTGCACGAGCCCGCACGTCCCCGAGACGAGGAACAGGCCGAGCAGTCCCGCGCGCACGAACGCCGCGCCCCGGTCGTCGCTCCCGCCGCTCATCGGCCGACGTCGCCCGCGGTCTCGCCGCGCCACGCCGGGAGTCCCGGGCGTCCGTTCCGCTCCGGCTCCGAGGCGAGGACGACCGTCCACGCCGCCGTCGTCCAGACCTCGCCGAAGGTCACGTCGGTGTTGCTCTTCATCCCCTCGGTCTCGTGCCACGGACGGGGTTGGAACGAGCCGTCCGGCGAGCGGGCGAGGACGAGGTCGCGACGCGCCGTCTCCCAGTACGCCTTCCGCGCCGCGCCTCCCTGCGCCCCCGCGGCGACGCCGGCCAGGAGGTAGTGCTGCATCAACGACGCGTGCCCCTCCAGGACGGCGCCCGCGTGCCGCTTCACGTAGGTCCCCATCTTCTTCCCCCACGGCTTCCGCCCGAGGCCGAGACAGCGGTAGCCGAGCCCCGCCCCGGCGGACCGCCCGATGTTCCCCTGACCGCGCTTCCCGTCCTCCGCCGAGTACCCGACCCCGCCGGAGCCGGAGCTCGACCGCTCGAGGTACGACTCCGCCTTCATCAGCACCTCCTCCGGGACCTCGTAGCCGGCCTGGGCCGCGAGGCCGATCCCGGCCAGCGCCAGACCGCTCACGATGTTCAGCTCGAGGTAGCCGAGCGCGTTCTTCCCGCCCGGCCCGTGCGCCCACCCCCCCGACGCCTCCTGGCGTTCGGCGAGGGTCGCGCCGCAACGGAGGAGGGTCTCGGTCACCTGGTCGGTCGGCGTGCGGTGCCACAGCTCGCCGAGGAAGATCGCCGCGTGCGCGTAGCCCCAGTTGCTCTGGTTCCACGACGGGCCTCCGGCGCTGCTCTCGGCGATCCCCTCGATCCGCGGCAGGGTCTCCACCACGAACGACACGGCCCTCTCGAGCGCCTCGGCGTGCGGCCCCTGCCGGAGGTCGCTCCCGGCGCCGAGCCACGCCAGCCCGGCGAGGGAGGTCATCACGACCGCCCCGTTCGCGCCCGAGAGCGTCTCGTCGAAGCCGCCGTCCGGCCGCTGCCGGTCGGCGAGCCAGGCGCAGCCCGCGTCGATCAGGCGGGATCGCGCCGCGCCGTCCTCGGGCCGGGCCGCGTCGCGTCCTGCCGCCTCGATCTCGACGTCGACCTTCTCCTTGTCGCCGCCCCCCTTCCGCACCGAGAGCGTCACGCGTCCCTGTCCCGACTCGGCCTTCAGCAGGGCCTTCGCCAGCGGATCGAGCGCGCCGTCCCCGAACGACCTCCCCTGGACGCCGACCACGACGTCCCCGACCTCGAGTCCCGCCCGCGCCGCCGGCCCGTCCGGGAGCACGATCTCGATCACCAGCTCGTCCGGCCCCTCGTCCCCGCCGCTCCGATCGATGGAGAACGACCGGACGCCGCCCGCCGTCGGCTCGTCCCCGGGGAGCGGGTGGCGAGGGTCGCGCCCCTTCGCCCCGAGCAGCCCGAGGTTGTAGAGGTCCCACCCCTTGAACCGGCTGGTCCGCACCGCGTCGCCGAAGGGCCAGTCGTGCGCAAGGCCTCGGGAGCCGGGCAGGAGGAGGAGCACGGCGAGCGCGAACGGCGGTCTCATGAGGATCGGCCTCCGGGGGGCGGCGCGGAGGACGGACGCGACGGGTCCTCCCGAAAGGGGTCGGAGTGTACCAGTCCGCCGACGAAGTGCCGCGGGTGCGGGGCGCCTCCGCGGCGCGCGACTTCCGCGGCGGACTGGTAGACTGCCGCGCCATCGATCCGAGCCCGAGGTCGCGCCCCGTGTCGCGCACGCCGAAGCCGTTCCTCCGACCGCGCCGCGTCCGCGACGGACACCGTCCGCCGCCGGCCGCCGTCCGTCCGCGTCTCGGGGTCGATCGTTGAGCGCCCGGCGCGGGCGGCCCGCCGGAAAGCGCCGGGCGAAGGGGAAGAAGGGACGCGCCACCGCCGCCGCCGACCCGGCGGCGGTCCCGGTCCGCGACGCGACGAGCGAGACGAGCAAGCCGGTCCGCTGCATCCACTTCGGACCGTGCGGCGGGTGCGACCACCTCGACCTCTTCTACCGGGAGGAGATCGCGCGGAAGCGGGACGCCCTCGGCGCCCTCCTCGAGGAGAGCCCGCTCGCCCGCTTCGACCTGCTCCCAATCGCGCGGGCCCGCGAGCCGCTCTTCTACCGGACCTCGCTGAAGGTCCCGTTCGGGAAGGTCGGCGACCGCGTCGTGGCCGGGTTCTTCCGCCCCGGGACCCACGGCATCGTCGACCTGAACGAGTGCGCGATCCAGCACCCCGTGCTCACGCGCGTCCTCCTCCGCGGCCGCGCCGCCGCCGCGCGGCACGGGGTCCCGATCTATCACGAGCACCTCCACAAGGGCCTCCTGCGCCACCTCGTCGCGAGGGTCGCCGTCGGGACCGGGGAGGTCCTCTGTGGGATCGTGGTCCGGCGGGGAGGCGCTCCGCAGGTCGCCCGGATGGCGCAGCAGCTGTTCGACGAGTTGAGGGACGACGGGCTCGTCGGGGTGGTCGAGAACGAGAACCCGAAGCCGACGAACGTCGTGCTCGGCCCGCGGAGCCGGACGCTGCAGGGCCGCGGCGAACTGGAGGAGCGCGCCGACGGCCTGGTCCTCCGGACGTCGCTGACGTCGTTCGCGCAGGTGAACGCCGCGCAGGCGGAGGTGCTCTACCGGGAGGTCCTCGACCGGCTCGCACCGCTCGACGGGGCGCGCGTCCTCGACCTCTACGCGGGGTACGGGCCGATCGCGCTCCGGGCGGCGAACGCCGGCGCGTCGGTGATCGCGGTCGAGCGGAACCCGAGCGCGGTGCGGGACGGCCGACGCGCCGCCGCCGAGAACGGGCTCGCGGAGCGCGTCGAGTTCCGGACCGGGGACGCCGGAGAGGCGCTCCGGAGCGCCGCGGCGGAGGGGCTCGACGCGGTCGTGGTCGACCCTCCGCGGCGCGGGCTGGGCGACGAGACGGTCGAGACGCTCCGCGACCTCGAGGTCCCGCGCCTCGTCTACGTCTCCTGCAACCCCGTCACGATGATCCGCGACCTCGAACGGCTCGACGGCGCGTTCCGGCTGCGGACCCTCCGGCCGGTCGACCTCTTCCCCCGCACCGCGCACCTCGAGTGCGTGGCCGCGCTCGAGCGCCGGCCGTCGCGCGCCTGAGCGGGAGTCCGCGCCGCGCCTCCTCGGCGGGGCCGCCGGCTACTCCTCCTCGCCCTCCTCGCCCTCCTCGTCGGGGGGGAGGGGCTGGGCGCAACCGGCGGCGAGCGGGCCGACGCGGGCGGCGCCGGTGACGTCCACCGCGACCGCCCACTCGGCGGCGGCGGCGCCGACGATCGGCGACCCCTCGCGCGGCCGCACGATGAACCGCCCGCCGTCCCAGGAGGCGTGGAAGAAGTCGCCGAGCCCCTCGCCGACGGCGTACCCCTCGACCGGGGTCAGGTACGGCAGGCCGTGGACGACGTTGCCGGTCACCGTCACGCCCGCCGCCCCGCCGACGAAGACGATCGACGCCGCGTCCTCGCTGTACACGACGTTGTTGGCGAAGACCATGCCGGTCCGGTTGAACCAGCTCTTCATCGTCGTCGCGATCTTCGAGTTCAGGATCGTGTTGTGGACGAACTGCAGGTCCTTCGTCTGGTCCTGGTGGTCGTGGCTGTAGAAGCCGACCGCGCCGTCGATGATCAGGTTGTTCCGGACGATCGCCTCCCCCTGGACCTGCAGCGTGTTGTCGTCCGAACCGATCAGGACGTTCCGCTCGATCACGTTGACCGGGTTCCCGAACGTGCCGTAGGCGATGAGGCAGGGGTAGTGCGTGTCGTGGATGCTGTTCTCCACGATCCA
>JBICIB010000419.1:0-5254 GCA_043101415.1 Planctomycetota bacterium JB042
CTCGACTGGTCGGCGAGCGCCGGGGAGAGGAGATCGAGCACTCCTCCCTCCCCCGCCGTCACGAACCGGAGGACCGCCCGCCGCGCCCCGAGCCGCGCCGCCGATTCGATCAGGACCGGCAGCTCCCGCGCCGGGTCGACCGTGCCCTCCCCGCCGGCCAACGGCCACCGCGACACCAGGAGCCCCCCGACGTGCTTCTCCACGTCGAAGACCCCGATCGCGAACGCCCCCTCCAACGACCCGGTCTCGAGCACCACGTGCGCCCCGCAGGAGACCTTCGACTCCCCCGGGACCACCACGATCCGCTCCTCCTCCCGAGCCGCCCGCGCCGCCTGAGCCGAGATGTCCGTACGCAACAAGGGGGAGACTCCGTGGGAGGGGAAGGCCCGCAGGAGTCATCGGCGGGGGGAAGGGGGAGCTTGAGGGGGGAGCAACGAGAGCAAGGGAGAGCAGGGGAGAGCAAGGGAGAGGGCGCTGGCGCGGAAGACCGGGGGCCGATGGAGAGTCACCGCGTCAGCGACTCCATGGGTCGTCTCCGGACTCCCCCTCTTCCCCAACCCGGAATCGGGTGAGGAAGTCCGAAGCGTGCGAGGCGGGGCCGGAGGAGGGATGAGGCTCCGAGAGCGACCCCGCAGCGCGACTCGAAACCGAGCGGAGACCGACAAAGACGCATCGCGCGAGGACGTGAGCGGGTCGGAGAGCTCGTCCCTCCTCCGGCCCCCGCCGTGGCGAACGCGCAGACGTTCCCGAACGCGTTCCAAGCCCGCGCAGCGGCTAGGACAGCGGGTCGGAGACACCTCCCCGTCTCGGCCTCCGCCGTGGCGAACGCGCAGACGTTCCCGAACGCGTTCCGGTCAGTAGTTGTCGCCGTACCGCTCGAGCGCGGCGTGCACCTTCGTCCCCTGCAGCGGCTTCCCCGCGCCGCCCTTCCCGGGGACCGCGGCCGCCGTTCCCTCCTCGCGGGCGTCGACGCGCCAGCGGTGGAAGGTCTTCCGGATGTACTCGAGGCGCGGCTTCAGCTTCGACTCCGGGGTCAGGAGCTGGTCGAGCTCCCACTTGAAGTCGTGGCGGTTCCCCCCGACGAGTTCGTACTCCTGCGACATGACGATCGCCTCCTCCGGGCAGACCTCCTCGCAGTAGCCGCACTCGATGCAGCGGAGCATGTCGATCTGGAACGTCTTCGGGGCGCGCTCGATCGGGCGGTCGGTCTCGGTCCCGACGATGTGGATCGCGATCGGCGGGCAGACGAACTCGCAGAGCCCGCACGCGACGCACTTCGGGTTCCCCTCGGTGTCCTGGACGAGCACCGGCACGCCGTGGAACGAGGGGGCGGGATCGAGCTTCACCTCGGGGTACTGCCGCGTGATCTTCTTCTTGAAGATGTTCTTCACGGTGTACACGAGGCCGACGAGCACGGTCTTGAAGTAGAACCGCTCGCCGAGGCTGAGCTTGCGCTGCTTGACCAGGACCATCTTCTCGCTCCTCGCTAGCGGTCGCACTCGCCCATGACGAAGTCGATCGAACCGACGATCGCCACCACGTCGGCCACCGGGCGGCCGAGGCAGAGCGGCTTGATCGCCATCATGTTGACGAACGACGGTCCGCGCACGTGCGCGCGATACGCCGACGTGTCGCCGTCCGACACCAGGTAGAAGCCGAGCTCGCCCTTGGCGGCCTCGATCGCCTGATACGCCTCGCCGGCGGGCGGCCGCATGTCGGTCACGATCTTGAACTGGTAGATCAGCTCTTCCATCGACGTGAAGACGCGGTCCTTCGGCGGGAGGACGTAGCGGTAGTCGCGCGCGACGAACTCGCCCTCCGGGAGCCCCTCGAGCGCCTGCGCGATGATCCGGCCGCTCTGACGCATCTCCTCGAGCCGCACGAGATAGCGGTCGTAGACGTCGCCGATCGTTCCGACCGGGATCTCGAAGTCGTACTTCTCGTACCCCGAGTACGGCTCGGCCTTCCGGAGGTCGTGCGGGACGCCGGCCGCCCGGAGGTTCGGGCCGGTCATCCCGAGCGACATCGCCAGATCGGGGTTCATCACGCCGATGTTCCGCGCCCGGTCGTACCAGATGCGGTTCCCCGACAGGAGCAGCTCGTACTCGTCGACGCACGCCGGGAAACGGCGCGCCCACTCGAGCATCCGCCGCGCCCAGTCGGGATCGAGATCCGCCTTGACGCCGCCGAACCGGATGAACTCCTGATTCGTCCGGAGGCCGGTCAGCTCGTCGAGCAGGTCGAACAGGTCCTCGCGCTCGCGGAAGGCGAGGAAGAACGGGGTCACCGCCCCGACCTCCAGCGCCGACGTCCCGAACCACACGAGGTGCGCGGTGAGGCGCATGCACTCGGCGATCATCACCCGGATCGCCTGGGCCCGCTCGGGCACCTCGATCCCGCACAGCTTCTCGACCGCCATCGCGTAGCCGATCTCGCTCTGGAGCGGCGCGAGGTAGTCGAGGCGATCGGTCATCGCCATCCACTGCTGCCAGGTGATGTGCTCGGCGTGCTTCTCCTTCCCCCGGTGGAGGTAGCCGAGGACCGGGTCCATGTCGACGACGGTCTCGCCGTCGAGCTTCAGCTCGATCTGCAGCACGCCGTGGGTCGACGGGTGCTGCGGACCCATGTTGAGGGTCATGATCTCCGTGTGGAGATCGCCCCGGGGGAGGGTCGCGGTCGCGTCGGTCACGGCGTGGTGCTCCCGGCTCCTTCGATCGCTTCGGCGCCGTCGGGGCGCGGCATCATCACGCCGCCCTGTCGGCGATACACCTTCTCCGGCTCGATCCCCTCGACCGGGAACTCCTTCCGGAGCGGGTGGTGCTCGTAGTCCGGCGGCATGAGGATGCGCCGGAGGTCGGGGTGCCCCTCGAAGCGGATGCCGAACATGTCGAACGTCTCGCGTTCGTGGTAGTCCGCGGACGGATGGATCGGGACGAGGCTCGGGACGCTGGCGTCGCGCTCGGAGCACCGGGTCTTCACCCGGATCCGGCGCTGCAGGTCGACCGAGTAGAGGTGCGCCACCACCTCGAATCGCGGCTCCTTGCCGTACCAGTCGACCGCGGTGACGTCGAGGCAGATCCGGAACCGGAGCGCCGGATCGTCGCGGAGTTCGCGCACGAACTCCGCCCACCGCTCGCGGTCCACGAAGCAGCAGAACAGGCCGTCCGCCGGAGCGGGCGGGAACTCGGCGCCGTGCGCCTCGGCGACCTCGCGCAGGCGGGCCTCGGCAGCCTCCTTCGCGGGCTTCGTGTCGGTCATGCCGGCTCTCCCAGGCCGACCACCGCCGGCTTCGGGTTGCCGTTCGCGTGCGTGGTGCCGGCCGTGATCTTCTTCTGCAGGGTCAGGAGCGCGTTGATCAGCGTGTCCGGACGCGGCGGACAGCCCATCGTGTAGACGTCGACCGGGATGAGCCGATCGACGCCGGGGACCACCGCGTAGTTGCGGTACAGGCCGCCCGAGGAGGCGCAGACCCCCATCGACACGACGTACTTCGGGTTCGGCATCTGGTCGTAGATGCGGCGGGCGACGTTCGCCATCTTCCACGTGAGGGTGCCGGCGACGATCATCACGTCGCTCTGCCGGGGCGAGAACCGCGCGACCTCCATCCCGAACCGGGAGAGGTCGAAGCGCGGCCCGATCGTCGACATCATCTCGATCGCGCAGCACGAGAGCCCGAGCGGCATCGGCCAGAGCGAGTTCTTCCGTGCCCATGCGAGGAGCTGATCGAGCGGACCGGTGACGGCGAGGCCACCGTCGACTTGCTCCGAGTTCATGGGAAATTCTCCGCGGAGAGAATCGTCGGGACCCCGGCGACCGCGTTTCGCGCCGGGGAGACGGAGTCGACCGCTGATGATAGCGGGCCGGAGCGCCTCCGCAAGCGGCCTCCCGGGTTTCTCCGACCTCTCCACCCTTTTGTGATCAAAGACTTACGTCGGTTCCCGCCGGGCGGGCGGTCCCGGCGCTCCGCCACGGGATGGAGCGGCCGCGAAACGTCCCGCGTTTCGAAACCGAATGAATCGGTTCGAAGTCAGCCCCTCCCCCCGGTTGACGCGTAACTACGGACGGGTCCCGAGCGTTGAAGGGATCCGAATCGACCCGTTCGACCCGAAGAGAAAGGACAGGAGGAGCCATGAGCACCCAGCACACGCTCCGAGCCTTGCTCGAGGAGGTGAAGGGCAGCGAGGAGGTCCCGTACTCCCTCCTCGACGCCATCCTCGAGCGTGAGCACGCCTTGGACCGAGAGCTGCCCCGCATCCTGCGGGCCCTCGGCCAGCGTGCCATCGTGGATGACGGATTCGCCGCTCGGCTGATCGACGCCGACGGCGACGTCGGCGGCGGCGCCGCCTCGGGCCCGGTCGATCGCTACGTCGCCCGGACGCGCTTCCTCTCCAAGCGCGACGAGGTGCGGCTGGCGAAGCGGATCGAGCTCTCCCGGCGTCGGCTGGAGCGGGCCATCGCCATGTCCTCGGCCTCGCCCGAGGTGAAGGAGCAGTACTTCACGCTGATCGAGACCCCCGAGGTGAACCGCGTCGACCGTCCGCTCGACCGGAACGCGGCGCGTCCCGACGAGAGGACGCTCCGCGATCGCTGGCACGAGTACCTGCGGCTCCGGAACGACCTGATCGTCGCCAACATCCCGCTCGTCGAGCGGATCGCGGGACGGTACCGGACCTACGGGATCCCGCACGGCGACATGACGCAGCACGGCAACCTCGGGCTGATCCGCGCCGCCGACAAGTTCGACTGGCGGAAGGGGGTGCGGTTCCGGACGTACGCCGAGTGGTGGATCCGCCAGGCGATCGAGCGGGCGACCGACACCGACCGCGACGTCATCCACGTCCCGCGGCCGATGCGCCAGCTGATGTCGAAGGCGAACCACCTCCACCGCCGGTCGGGGAGCCAGCGTCCGATGACGCCTCACCGGTTCGCCGAGCTGATGGACGTCGACCGCGGGGTCGCCGCCCGGGCGTTCAGCATCAAGTCCGGGATCGCGTCGATCGACCGCTCCGGACTCGAGGACGGCAGCCCGATGCGGAACGACCTCGACGGGCCGGACCTCGCCCACCGCGAGCGCCGCGACACGCTCGATCACCTGCGGGTCCGCCTTCAGTCGATGATGAACGAGCTCCCCGAGCGCGAGCAGCGAGTGCTGAGCCTGCGATACGGCCTCGACGGCAGCGATCCGAGGACCCTGGAGGAGGTCGGCAAGATCCTGCATATCTCGCGGGAGCGCGTCCAGATCGGAAGAGCACAC
>JBICIB010000420.1:0-11370 GCA_043101415.1 Planctomycetota bacterium JB042
TCTACGCGGCGCGCTTCGGCGGCGCGAAGACGAGCACCGGGTCGATGACGAGCGGCCGCGCCTCGTCGTACGCGTCGACGGCGAACCCGACCTCGGCCGCGCCGGTCGCCACGAACCGCCCGGTCACCGGAGTCCGTCCCGCGACGGTCTCCTGGTACAGGATCGGCGCCGAGTGGGTCAGCTCCCCGAACGGCGTGGCGAGGACGAGCGCGCCGTCGCCGCGGACCGACATCCCGTCGATCCCGTCGAAGCGCATCCGCACGCGCGACGGATCGGCGCCCGGCGCGACCACGAAGTCGTACTCGAGCGCGCCGCCCCGGTCGTACAGCTCGAGGTCGATCCCGTCCCAGAGCGACTCCACGCGGACGCGGCGAAACGTCGGGACGTCCTCGAACCAGCCGCTCGGGTCATTTCCCCGGTAGCGGTGGACGCGCGTGATCGCGGCCTCGACGCCGACGATCGGAGGTGCGGTCCGCGCCCCGACGAACCGCGTGAAGACCGCGGCGCGCCGCCCCTCCGGTCCGTCGAGCGCCAGCACGGCGGCGTCGCCGGTCAGGAAGAGCGTGGACCCGGGCGCCCGGGCGACGTACCGGACCGACGGATCGAACGCCCCCCGGTTCTCCTCGAACAGGAGAGGGAGCCGGCCGAAGTCGGCGTGCGGGCCGGCGAGCGCGGCGGGGGAGAGGGCGAGGGCGAGGGCGAGGAGGCAGGGGGGGAGGAGGTGCATCGGTTCCCTTTCGACTCGGACGGGGGGGCTCCTCGAAGGACCCGCGATCCGGGCCGGTCTCCCTTCACGGATTCCGTCGCGAATCGAAGCGACCGTGCCGCGTCGCGTGTCCCGGAACGCGTCGCCCGCCGGCCGAGGGCCCGCCCGGCCCTTGCCGCGGCGGCGGTTACGGCGGTCGCCCGGCGCGGCACACGGCGTGCGCGAGGATGTCCGGACGACGAACGAGAGGGACGAGAAGGGACGAGGAGGACCGCGATGCAACGCTCGATTCCGACCGCCGCGTGGGTCGCCGCCCTCTCCCTCCCCGGCCTCGCCGCCGACGCGCTCTACTTCACGATCGCCGGCACGCACTCGACCGCGTCCGGGAGCGGGTCGTCGCTCCGGTGGATCACGCCGCACGACGTCGCCCTCGTCACGCCGGGCGCGGGCTCCGCCGAGCCGGTCGCCGTCCACTCGAACCTCGCGACGCTCGCCGGCGACGGAGACGGGGACGGATTCCACGCCGACTTCCCCTCGCCGCCGAGGATCGACGCGCTGCACCTCCACCCGCAGAGCGAGGACGCTCCGTCGCTCCGCGACCTCTTCCTCTCGACCGGCGCGGACGTGCCGTGCGCCGGCGGGGGCGGGCTCGGGCGGGGGGACGTGGCGCGGATCGCTCCGGGCGCGCAGGCGGAGGCCCTCCTCGCGGAGGGCGACATCCGGCTGGCGCTCGGGATCCCCGAGACCGTGCCCACCGTCGATGTCGACGCCTTCACCCGCGACGAGGCCGGGACGGTCTACCTCTCGTTCGAGGAGGGGATGCCGGTGCTCGGCGGCGCCGAGTGGCTGGACGACGGCGGCGTCGCCGCGATCCCCGCCGCCGCGATCACGTGGTCGGGGACCGGGCTCGTGCTCTCGGTCGCGGCCGACTCCGGGGTCGTCGTCCTGAGCGAGGCGGCGGTCGACGCGCGCTGCGCGAACGCCGCGATCGCGAACCACGCGGGGAATCTGGTCACGGGGATCGGCGACGTCGACGGCCTCGAGATCGATCCGGGCGGCGGCACGTTCACGGAGGCCGGCACGTTCCCGAACCTGGTCCTCTGCGGCGAGTCCCTGACCGGGGGAGGCGTCGTGTCGACCGCCGCCGGCGGATCGATCGCCGTGATCGGCGGCGTGCCGATGGGGACTCCGTTCGAGTGGGGCGCGACCGCCGGCGCGCACGTCGGCCTGGCGGAGGGGTTCGCGTCGAGCCTCGACGGGCTCCTGATCGACGAGCCGATCGCGCGGTTCGTCCTCGACAGCAAGACGCCGTCGCTCCCCGAACCGGGGACGCTCCACTTCGCCGCCGGCGGCGCGGCCCCGGGTCTGTACGTCACGTGGCTCGTCACGATCTTCGGGGACGACACGCCCGGCGCGTTCCAGCCCTCGCTGGCGTTCCCGAACGGCGGGTTCCCCGAGTGGTTCCTGAGCACGGACTCGATCGCCGGGATCGTGGCGGACGCGGACGGCGTCGCCGAGGGATACGTGCCGTACGCGGGCGGGGTGCCGGCCGGCAAGGTCCTGGTCCTGCAAGGGGTGACGCTGATCGACGACGCGCCGGCGCTCAGCGCGCCGATCACGCTGCAGTTCTGAGCGTCGTCACCCGTCCGCCAGGTGCCGCTCGCACTCGGCGATCTTCTCCCGCGCCATCTCCAGCAGCCGGCGGTCCCGGGCGGCGAGGCGGCCCGCCGCGTCCAGGTCGCCCCAGACGTCGAGCGACGCGGCGTACCATCGCCGCGCCTCGCGCCAGCGCGAGGACGGATCGGCGACGCCCTCCTCGGCCGCCCGGACCCGGTCGACGTTCCCCCGCATGTCGAGCACCGCCCCGAGCCGGAGGCCGGTCCGCACGTCGTCCGGGTCGGCGCCGAGCAGGGTCCGGTACGCGTCGGCGGCCCGTTCGAGGACGGTCGCCGCCGCGTCGGCGTCTCCGAGCGACAGGCACGCGTCGCCGAGCCAGAGGCCGTTCCAGGCGAGCGCCGACCGCCACGGCGCGCGGTGGGGGTCGAGCGCGACGAGCTCCTCCAGGAGCGCCTCGGCCGCGGCGTACTCCGCCCGCGCGGCGGCGTGGTCGCCCGCGCGTCCCGCGGAACGGCCGAGCCGCTGCCGCGCGAGCGCGACGTGGAAGCGGGCCTCCCGATCGTCCGGGCGGTCCGCGAGCAACGCCGTCGCGCCGGCGTGGTACCGCTCGAAGCTCCGCCGCGCGTCCGCGATCGCGCCGCGGGCGTCGAGCACGGTGCCGACCTTGTCGTGCGCGAGCGCCAGCCGGAGGCGCGCGCGCGCGTCGTCCGGCGTCGCCGCGGCGAGCCGCTCGAGGAGCGCGAGCGCCGCGGCGAACCGCGCCTGCGCCTCGTCGAGGTCGCGGCCGTGGTGCGCCATCTCGCCGAGACGCGTGTGACACGTCGCGAGGAGCGCCGTGGTCCGCGGCGCGGCCGGGTCCGGGAGGGACTCCGCCAGCGCCAGCGCGCGCCGGTAGCTCTCCGTCGCGCCGTCGACGGCCCCCACGTGCGGGAAGGCCGGGTTCCCCGGCCGGTCGCCGCGGCGGGTGTGCGCCTCGGCGATCCGCGCGGTCACCGCCGGGTCGCCGCCCGCCTGCCGCTCGATCACCTCGAGGTCCTCGATCGCCCGCCGCATCATGTCGAGGCTGATGCGCGTCCCGCCGGCGAGCACGTGGACCCGCACCCCGGCGTCGAGCGCCGCGTCCATGCTCCGGTCGAGCAGCGTGTCGAACAGCTCCGCCGAGCGGTCGCGCGCGGTCGCGGCCGCGTCCAGTTCCCGCCGCGCGTCGGCCGCGTAGCGGAGGCTCACGAGGGTCGCGACGAC
This sequence comes from Planctomycetota bacterium JB042, assembly GCA_043101415.1. Lineage (GTDB taxonomy): Bacteria > Planctomycetota > B15-G4 > B15-G4 > JADJEK01 > JAUIEL01. Next base: position 3,566 of record JBICIB010000420.1, read on the forward strand.
GAGCGCGGCCGCGACGACGCCCGCGGCGACGACGGAGGCGCGGTGCCGCCGGATCGCCTTCCGCGCGAGGTAGAGGAACCCGTCGGGACGGGCGAGCACCGGCAGCCCGACGAGGTGGCGGCGGACGTCGTCGTCGAGGCGGTCGACCGACGCGTAGCGCCGGTCCGGCTCCTTCGCCAGGGCCGTGGCGACGATCGTGTCGAGGTCGCCGGCGAGGCGGCGCGCCAGCCGGGCCGGGGTGGAGGAGCGGAGCGCGGCGAGCTCCTCGGCGTCCTCCGCCTCGGCGACCGCGCGGCTCGCGGGCGGCGGTTCGGTCCCGCAGACGGTCTCCGCCGCGGCGAGCGGGCTCGACTCGTCCGGCGCGTACGGCCGGCATCCGGTCAGCAGCTCGTACAGCAGCACGCCGAGCGAGTAGACGTCGGTCGCCGTGGTGACCGGTTCCCCGCGGACCTGCTCGGGGCTGGCGTAGCGAGGCGTGAACGGGCGGAACCCCGTCCGCGTGAGGTCGGCGCCGCCCTCCGCCTGCGCGCCGTCCGGGGCGAGGATCTTCGCGATGCCGAAGTCGAGCAGCTTCGGCGCGCCGTCGCTCGCCACCAGGACGTTCCCGGGTTTCAGGTCGCGGTGGACGACGAGGTTCCGGTGCGCGTACCGGACCGCGTCGCAGACCCCGCGGAAGAGCGCGAGCCGTTCGTCGAGGTCGAGCCTCCGGTCGTCGCAGCACCGATCGATCCGTTCGCCGTCGACGTGCTCCATCGCGATCCACGGCACGCCCCCCTCGGTGCCGCCGTCGAGGAGCCGCGCGATGTTCGGGTGCTCCAACCGCGCGAGGACCCGCCGCTCGGCGTCGAAGCGGGCCGCCATCGCCGGGAACGAGAGGTCGGCCCTCAGGAGCTTCACCGCGACCGTCTTCTCGAACTCGCCGTCCGTGCGCTCGGCGAGCCAGACGCTCCCCATCCCGCCGTCGCCCAGCGGCCGGAGGAGCCGCCACGGTCCGAGCCGTGCCCCCGCGCCGACGGGCGCGGCCGCGAACGCCTCGGCGGCCGGCGTCGCGAGGAACCGTTCGTCGCGGCGGTCGTCCGCGAGCAGCCGGAGCACGCGCGCCCGGAGCGCGTCGTCGTCGCCGCAACGTTCGGCGAGGAACGCCTCGTGCCGGTCGACCGGCAGGTCGAGCAGCGCCTCGAGCAGCGGGCGGACCCGTCCCCAGTCGCGGTCCCCGGTCACGGCGCGTCCCCGAGGCGCTCCCGCAGCCAGATGCGGGCCAGCCGCCAGCGTCGCTCCGCGGTCGAGAGCGAGACGCCCTGGACGCGGGCCGCCTCCTCCATCGAGAGGCCGCCGAAGAACCGGAGGTCGACGATCCGCGCGAGCGCCGGGTCGTCGGCGTCGAGCCGCGACAGGGCGTCGTCGAGCGCGAGGAGGTCGACCGGGCGTTCGCCGGCGTCGACCGTCACGTCGCTCGCCTCGTCGAGCGGGACGGCGCCCGCCGCGCCGCCCCGCTTCTCCGCGAGGCGCCGGCGCGCGTGGTCGACGAGGACCGAGCGCATCACGCGGGAGGCGAACGAGAGGAAGTGCTCGCGGTCGCGCCAGTCCGCGCCGTCCGGCGGGGCGAGACGGAGCCACGCCTCGTTCACGAGCGCCGTCGGCTGCAGCGTGTGGCCGCCGTCGTGGCGGCCGAGGTGGGCGCTCGCGATCCGGTGGAGCTCGCCCCAGAGGAGCGCGTAGAGCGCCTGCTCCGCCTCGGCCTCGCCCGACCCGATCCGACGGAGGAGCGCGGTGACGTCCCGTGCGTGCCGCGGTGCCATCCCGGGCGATGATAGTCGATCGCCGCCGACCGCCTCCGGCCGCACCGCCGCCCGACTCCTTCGACGGGCTGGTAGCATGAGCCGCCCGCGCCGCATCCCCTCCCCGCTCCTCGGAGGCCGCCCGTGTTCGCCACCCCCTCTCTCCCGCTCGTCGCCGCCGTCCTCCTGCTGTCCCCGCCGCCGGGCGAGCCGGACCCGCTCCGGCCGAAGCCCGAGCGCGCGGTGGTCGACCCGATGCGTTCCACCTCGATCGTGGAGGTGAAGTTCGTCGAGGGGAGCGAGGTCCGCCTCCGGGCCGGTCGCTTCGTGGGCGCGACCCCGGACGTCGAGAAGGTGAACCTCCTCCTCGACGGCCTCTCCGCGTCGGCAAGGCGAACGTTCATGCAGTCGGAGGAGTGGCTCGCGAAGTGGCGCCGCGACGGCGAGCGGCGGTCGGGAAAGCGGCTGCACGACCTGAACCTCTTCTTCTGTCTCGACGTCCCGGAGGGAGAGGCGGCCCCGGTCTGCGACGTGCTGAACCTCCTCCCCGCGGTCGAGATCGCGACGCCGGCCGCGGTGCCGAGCGATCCGTCCGTGCCGGTGGCGGCGCTGGCGTGCCTCCCCGCGCTCGCGGCCCCGGACTTCTCCGCGCTGCAGACGTACCGCGATCCGGCGCCGATCGGCGTCGACGCGACGTTCGCCCACACCTTCTCGAACGGCCGCGGCGGCGGGCTCACGATCCTCGACTGCGAGACCGGCTGGACGGACGACCACGAGGACCTGATCGGCAAGGCGAAGGACCAGTTCGTCGGGTACGTCCCCGCGCCGTACCCCTGGAGCCACGGGACCGCGGTCCTCGGCGAGCTCGTCGCCGAGGAGAACGGGTTCGGGATGACCGGGCTCTGCGTCGACGCCGACGTGAAGATGTCGACGCACTCGCCGACGAACGGGCCGACGAACATCCCCGGGTCGATCATGAACGCCGCCGCCGCCGCGCAGACCGGCGACGTGGTCGTGGTGGAGATCCAGTGCTACGGCGGCCCGTCGGGCCCGTATCCGTGCGAGTACGACCCGACGACCTTCGCCACCGTCCAGGCGGCGACGGCGAACGGCGTCCACGTCATCGCGGCGGCCGGGAACGGCGACAACGACCTCGACCACCCGTCGTACGGCGGCGCGTTCAACCTCGCGGTGCGCGACTCCGGCGCGATCATCGTCGGCGCGTCGAACGGCGCCTCCCTCGACAAGGCGTCGTTCTCGAACCACGGCAGCCGCCTCACCTCGAGCGGGTGGGGGTACAACGTCGCGACCACGGGGTACGGCTCGCTCTACTCCGGCGGGTCGGCGCAGACCTCGTACGCGGACGACTTCTCCGGGACCTCGAGCGCCACGCCGATCGTGACCGGCGCCGCGGCGTGCCTCCTCTCCGCGTACCGCGAGGCGTTCGGGGTCGAGCTCGACCCGCTCACGCTCCGGACGGTGCTGGCGCAGACCGGGACCCCGCAGGGGAGCGGAGGGACGATCGGCTCGCGTCCGAACCTGCGCGCCGCGTTCCGCGCCGCCGGCATCCCGGAGATCGAACTCTCGGGCTCGTCGCTCCCCGGGACCACGCTCACGATCACCTGCCACGCGTCGGCCGGGGATGGCTGGGGGCTCTTCTGGTCGCCGGTGCTCGCCGACCCCCCGATCCACGCGCCGCCGGGCGGCTATCTGGCGCTCGACCCCTCGTTCCTCTGGACGCTCTTCCTGAACGGCGGGGTCGGCGCGGGCGGGACCGGCGCGGTCTCGTTCACCATCCCGAACCTCCCGAGCCTGTCGGGGTTCGAGAGCTGGTTCCAGGGGGTCGTCTTCTTCTCGATCGGGCCGGGGTTCGCGAGCTTCACCAACACGGCCCGCCTCGAGATCCAGTGACGCCTCAGGGGGCGGGGTCCCCGGCGCGAGGGAGCCCGTCCGGGTTCGGGGCGACGATCGTCACCAGGACGTCTCCGGGCGCCGCGGCGTCCGGCCCGGCGAGCACGAGGACGCCTCCGACCGGGATGCGTGCGCTCGTGTCGAGCCGGACGCGGTTGAACACCGGCGTCTGGACCTCGACCCGCTCGCCGCTGCCGGGGGCCGCGATCGCGACCACCGGCGTCGGCCGGTAGGGCTCGACGGACTCGAGCGAGAGATCGATCGCGACCGGTCCCTCGGCGTCGTCGAAGCGCGCCTCGACCTCGGCCCGGGTCCCGAAGCCGCGCGTCTCGACCACCGGGTCGGCGATGCACGCGCCCGCGACCGCCTTCAGGTCGAAGCCGGTGACGTACGCCACCTCGTTGGAGACGGAGAGGAAGCCCCGCCGGCCGTCGGCGAGGGCGAGGTCGGACGACTGGAGGTGCTGGACGCGGCGGTCGTCCAGGAGCCTTCGCAGCACCAGGCTCGCGTCCTCGGCGTCGACGATCTGCGCGTCCACGCCGGGGAACCGGACGCCGAACGCCTCGGTCGCCGTCTCCGCCTCCATCCGGAGGAGGTGGACCGAGACCGGCAGGATCGGCGCGTCGGCGGACGGGAGGGCCGGGACGTCCGGCGCGACGGAGAGCGCCTCGCTCGTCGTCCCGCCCTCGCAGCGGACCGGCAGGCGCTCGAGCGTCCGCATCGGCGTCGGCGTCGGCGCGAGCGTCCCGCAGCCGACGAGCAGGAGGAGGGGGACGGCGGCGAGGGCGCGGGGGCGGGGGTCGGACATCGTCTTCTCCTTCGTGACGAGGACGCGCGGCGCGCCGGCGGGCCCGGCGGCCGGTCGGCGACTGTATCCCGCCGGCGACGGGAGGTCACCGACCGGGGGGCGCCCCCTCGAGCAGGGCATCGATCTCCCCCGCCAGCTCGAAGTCGAGCCGGGTGAGCCCTCCCGCGTCGTGGGTGGAGAGGGAGATCTCGACCCGGTTCCAGACGTTCGTCCAGTCCGGGTGGTGCCCCTTCCGCTCGGCGAGGAGGGCCACGCGGGTCATGAACCCGAACGCCTGCGAGAAGTCGGCGAAGGCGAACGCGCGGCGGATCCGGCCGTCCCGGACCTCCCACTCCGGCACCTCCTCCGTTCGGGTCGCCACCTCGGCGTCGGTCAGTCGTCGTTCGGTCATGCGGTCCTCCGTATGGACGGTCCGGTCCTCGGCTCGTAGCTTCGCACGGATGGCAGCGGCGCGTTCCCGATCCGGCCGGACCGCCACGGCCCCGCCGTGGGTCCGGTACTCCAACGAGAAGCTCCTCGAGATGCGGCTCTGCGACCTCGACCTCGAGATCGCGGCGAGCCCGCTCGAGGACCGCGTCGAGGAGCTGTACGACGACCTCGCCCGGCGGGGGTTCCGGTTCCGCCCGCACGTCTGGCTCTCGTCGGACTGGTTCTCCCCGAAGGGCGTGCCCGGCATCGCGATCCCGTTCTACCTGGTCCACAAGCGGCTGCAGCGGCTCGAGCGGACGAAGATGTTCGAGTGCGAGGGGGCGGACCGGAAGGAGTGCAACCGCATCCTCCGGCACGAGTGCGGGCACGCGCTCCAGCACGCGTACCGGCTGCATCGCCGCCGGCGCTGGCAGCAGCTGTTCGGGCGGTCGTCGAAGCGGTACCCCGAGCACTACCGGCCGGACCCGACGAGCCGGCGGTACGTGCAGCACCTCCGCCTCTACTACGCGCAGAGCCACCCGGACGAGGACTTCGCCGAGACGTTCGCGGTCTGGATGGCGCCGCGTTCGAAGTGGAGGCGACGCTACGCGGGGTGGCCGGCGCTGAAGAAGCTCGAGTACGTCGACGAGCTGATGGAGGAGGTGAAGGAGAAGGCGCCGCTCGAGCGCTCGCGGCGGCGGGTCGACGACGTCTCGCGGCTCAGGACGACGCTCGCCGAGTACTACCGGGAGAAGACCGAGCTGTACGCCGTCGGCCAGCCCGAGGTGTTCGACAGCGACCTCCGGAAGCTCTTCTCCGACGACCCGCGGCACGCCGACCACCAGCGCGCCTCCGCGTTCCTCCGCCGGCACCGGGCCGAGATCCGCAACCTCGTGGCTCGGTGGACCGGGGAGTACCAGTACACTCTCGATCAGGTCCTGACCGACATGATCGAGCGCTGCCGCGAGCTGAAGCTGCGCGCGGTCGGTCTCGAACGGAGGCTGGTGATGGACTTCGCCGTCCTGGTCACGGTGCAGACGATGCGGTCGCACTTCGATCGTCGCAACTGGATCGCCCTCTGATGCGGAAGCTGCGCGTCCTCGTCCTCCTGCATCCCGACCTGATGCCCCCCGAGAAGCTCGACGGGACGACGGCGCGCGAGCGTCAGCCCTGGCTGTCGCTCTACGACGTGACGACGACCCTCCGCGAGCTCGGGCACGAGGTGAAGGTGCTCGGCGTGCAGTGGGAGCTGGCGCCGATCCGGCACGAGGTGAAGAGCTGGAAGCCGCACGTCGTCTTCAACCTGCTCGAGGAGTTCTACGGCATGGTCGAGTTCGACCAGCACGTCGTGGCGTACCTCGAGCTGCTGAAGGTCCCGTACACCGGCTGCAATCCGCGGGGCCTCGTCCTCGCGCGCGGGAAGGCGTTGTCGAAGAAGCTCGTCGGCTATCACCGCGTGAAGGTCCCCGGGTTCTTCACCGTCCGGCGCGGGCGGGCGCCGAAGGTCCCGAAGGGGTGTTCGTTCCCGCTGATCGTGAAGAGCCTGACCGCCGACGCCTCCGAGGGGATCGCGCAGGCCTCGATCGTCGAGGACAAGGAGGCGCTGGTCGAGCGCCTGCATTTCGTCCACGAGAAGATCGGGACGGACGCGATCGCCGAGGAGTTCATCCCGGGGCGCGAGATCTACTGCACCGTCCTCGGGAACAGCCGGCTCCAGGTCTTCCCGCCCTGGGAGGTGTCGTTCGAGCGGCTCCCCGCGGGGACCGTGCCGATCGCGACGGCGAAGGCGAAGCACGACCCGGAGTACCAGCAGAAGATCGGCATGGTGCAGCACCCGGCCGAGGGGCTCGACGAGAAGCTGGTGGACGCGCTCGTCCGGACGTCGAAGAGGATCTACCGCGCTCTCGAGATCGACGGCTACGCCCGCATCGACTACCGCCTCGCCCCGGACGGGACGTTCTACTTCCTCGAGGCGAACCCGAACCCCGACATCGGGTCGAACGAGGAGGCCGCCTGTTCGGCGGAGGCGGCGGGGATCTCCTACCCGCAGCTCGTCCAGAAGATCCTCGCGCTCGGCCGGTCGCGCGGGAGCCATGGCTGACGAGGCCGCGTCCCGCCCCGGCGTCCCGCCGGACGGCGACGAAGCGCTCGAGCGGGTCCTCCTCGAGTGCCTCGACCGGATCGAGGCGGAGGGGGAGGCGGCGCTCGACGAGGTCTGCCGCGCCCACCCCGAGCACGCCGACGAGGTTCGCCGGAAGGTCTCCCGTCTCCGCGCCGTGGGTCTCGTCGGGGGCGGCGACGCCGCGCGATCGCTCGGCGGCGGCGACCTCCCGGTCCCCGAGCGGCTCGGCGACTTCCGTCTCCTCGAGACGCTCGGCGGCGGCGGGATGGGGATCGTCTACCTCGCCGAGCAGGAGAGCCTCGGACGCCGCGTGGCGTTGAAGCTGATCCGGCCGGAGCACCTCTACTTCCCCGGCGCGCGCGAGCGGTTCCGGCGCGAGATCGAGATCGTGGGACGGCTGCAGCACCCGGGGGTCGTCCCGATCCACACCGTCGGCGAGGAGGCGGAGATCCCGTACTTCGTCATGGAGCGGGTGCACGGGTGCACGCTCGACGCGGCCCTCGACGAGCTGCGGGCGAACGGACGCCGCCCCGCCGAGCTGACCGGGACGGACCTCGCCCGGGCGATCGTCGCGCGGACCCCCGCCGCCGCCGACGGGACGGCGGACGCCGCGGCGGAGGGGAGCGGCTCGGCGCTCGGGTACGTCTTCGCGGGGACGTACGAGGAGGCTTGCCTCCGGATCGTCCGCCAGGTCGCGGAGGCGCTCGAGCACGCCCACCGCCGCGGCGTCCTCCACCGCGACGTGAAGCCGTCGAACGTCATGGTCACTCCCGCCGGC
>JBICIB010000421.1:0-4879 GCA_043101415.1 Planctomycetota bacterium JB042
GTCCGGTCGGCGAGCCGGCGCGCGATCGGCGTGCGGCGGTTCGCCGGCGCGCTCGAGCTGAGCGAGCCGCCGGCCGCGGGCGCGGCGTCGATGGAGCTCCCGGAGTTCCTCGGGCTCGACGGCGACCGGCTCGAGGTCGAGGTCGAGACGCCGACGCCCGGAGGCTGGGAGGGGACGGTCGTCGACTGGCTCCCCGGGACGACGACGCGCGTCCCGGTCGCCGACGGTCCGGTCCGGATCCGAAGCCCCCTCGGGGACGGCGTCACGGTCGCCGCGCCGCCCCCGCCGCCGCGGTCGGCGAGCGCCTCGTCGACGTCGAACGTCGCCGAGCTCCTCGTCGAGGAGCTGCGCGAGCTCGGGGTCCCCGAGCCGGACGACGTGGCGCTGGTGATCGACGCCGACCGGGCGGGGCCGTCGCCGCGCCGGACGCTCGGGGACGTCGTCGACGCGCGGAACCGCGGGACGGCGACGGTCCTCCTCGCCGCCCCGCCGCGCGGCGAGCCCGCGACGGCGCCCGACGAGGAGGAGCCGGAGGGGAAGGAGGGGCCGGAGATCGTGCGGCTGGTCGACGAGCTGATCGCCACCGCGCTCCTGCTCGCCGCGCGCGAGCTCGCGATCGAGCCGCGCGGGCCGGAGCTCGACGCGGACGCGACGGTCCGGTTCGACGACGGCGAGCCGTGGACCTTCGTGCGGATCGCGGCCCGGGCGATCCCGGGGGTCGTCGCGCGGGTGAAGGTCCTCGCCGACATGGACATCGCCGAGCGCCGCGTCGCGCAGACCCGCCCCGTCCGGTGGTCCGTCCACCCGGCGGCCCGGATCGTGGCGACGACCCGTCCCATGCCTCGCGCCACCCGGCGGCCGACCGGGCCTCACGAGGCGGTGACGCTGCGGATCGAGGATCCGGGGCTCGGCGGCGACCACCACGCCGTGCGGCTCCCGGCGGAGGGCGCCGGCGAGGAGGAGACGGCGCGGCGGCTGCGGACGCTCGCGATCGAGATCGAGCGGCGGCGGTTCGCGGCGTGGGCGAAGGAGGTCCGGACGCCGGGGAACGAGCGGTTCCCCGACTTCTCCGCCGAGCTCGCGCGGCACCCCGAGCTGCTGGGGCGGAACGCGCTCCTCGACCACCTCGCGGGCTGGGTCGACGCCGACGACCTCCCGGCGCCGCGGTCGATGGCGATCGTCGGCCGCGTCGGGGTCGGGAAGACGGCGCTGATCGCGCACGCCGTCGGGCGGTGGCGGGAGGCGGGGCATCCGGTAGCGCTGCACGTCGTCGACCGGTGGGGGCGGGAGACCCTCGACGACGTCCTCCGCTCGCTCGCGCGGCAGGTCGAGCGGCACGCGGGGCTCCGGCCGCCCCGCGGTCTCGACGCGCGGGGCCGGCTCTCGGCGGCGCTGGCGCGCGCGCTCGGGCGCGAGGTCGAGGGGCGGTGGACCGGAGAGTGGAACCCGCTCGTCGTCTGCGTCGACGGCATCGACGCGATCGACGGCGTCGACCTCGGCGCGCTCGACGCCGCGCTGCGCGTGCCGGAGGGGGACGGGCTCCGGCTGGTCTGGACGGTCCGGGCGGAGTCGGAGGTCGCGTCCTCCTACGCGCCGGATCGGGACCGGCACGTCGTCGACCTCGACGAGCCGGAGTGGCGCGGGCCGGCGGACGAGGCGATGCGGGTCTGGCTGGAGCGGGGCGGGGCGGGAGGGGCGACGGCATGAGCATGCTCGACTCGACTCCGATCGATGAGGCGGTGCGTCTGGCGGACGGGAGTTGGCGCGTGGCGGCGAAGCTCGGTCGAGCCCTCGCCTTCTCGGCGCTCGATGATCCGGGGAAGCGACTCGCTGCGATCGAGCGGCCTGGCTCTGCGTCGCTGGTCGACGTGGCGCTCGCGGCCGGTCTCCCCTCGTCGAACCTCGCGGTCCTGTCGGTGCTCCGTGAGCCGCTCCCCTGGCGGCGGAACGACCTGCTCCACTGGGACCACCACCCGATCGTGTTCGACTACGCGGACAGCGACGGCACGATCCGCCCGATCGATGACCGCATGAGCGCAGCGATCCGCGAGCGGCTCGGGGAGGAGATCGAGGTCGAAGGGCATCGACTCCTCGTCGAGGCGTTCGGGCACCGCCACTCGGCCGGGTCGGACCTCTCCCGGAAGGAACGCGACTACTGGACGCGTCAGGGGCCCGAGCATCTCATCGGTGCGCGCGATCCGGCCGGGGCGGCGGCTCTGCTGAAGAACGCGGGTCGATTCGTCGAGCGCATCCGGTTCGTCGGCGTCGACGCGGCGTGGCCGGACGGTGTCGAGGACGAGCCGATCGAGACGTTGCTCCGACGTCACCGAGACGTCCTGCGGCGAACGCCATCCGCGTGGCCGTCGCTGCTGTACGACGACTGCATCGTGCGCGGGATGGACCCGACGGAGATCGAGGAGGAGCACGGGATCCGGGCCGGAGAGCTCGGGCTCAAGCTCCGTCCGTCGGGTCTCCGGTCGCCCGCGGGGAGTCGCCCCCCTCTGGCCGGCCACCGGCGCGGGATCGTCGCGCTCTCGATCGCCTCCAACGGGTCGATGTTCGTGTCGGCCGATCCGTACCGAGTCGTCCGATGGGACGTCGATCGGGACGGTGTCGGCCACGCCGAGGAGGTCGTGGGAGGAGTCGAGGACGTCGCGGCGAGGAGCGAGCTGCAGGTCCTCCTCGCGGCGTCCGCCGGCTCGATCCGGGAGATGCAGGGACGGGAGGCTCCTTTCCGGTGGCTCGAACTCGAGGGACATCCCGGCGGCACGACGTGTCTCGCCTCGTCGCCGGACGGACTGCGCTTCGCCTCGGGTGGTCGTGACGGGACCGTCGCGATCTGGGACGAGCCGGAGCACCGACTGGAGCGTCGGCTGAAGGGTCACCTCGGGGAGGTCGTCGACCTCGACTGGATCGGAGACGCGTCCGGGGTCGTCTCCGTCTCGACCGACGGCACCGTGCGGGAGTGGCGGGTCGACCGACCGGAGTCGCGGATCGCGGAGTCGAGGGAATGGCGCCTCGAGAGGCGGGAGTCACGAATCGTGGCGTCGTCGGAGCGGGCGCGGCCGACCGCGTGCGCCGTCACGGTGGACGTCGCCACGGACGCCCGATGCGTGGTGGTCGGGTACGACGACGGAACCGTTCGGATGGTCCGGCTCGACTCCGGCGCGCCGCTCTGGGAGGCGCGCCGTCACGCGGCCGCGGTCCGCGCCGTCGCCACGCATCCGGACGGGAGGATCTTCACGGGATCCGACGATCGCACGGTGCACGTCTGGCCGGTCGACCGGAGCGAACCGAGCGTGCTCCACGCGCACGCCGAGAGCGTGACATGCCTCGGACTCGGAGCGGGGGTCTTCCTCTCGGGATCGAGCGACCAGACGATCATCGAGTGGAACGTCGAGACGCTCGAGCCGCTCCGGCGGTACGGGGGGTACGGGCTCCCGCGAGAGAGGATCGATCGACCCGACGTGGTTCGTCCTCCGGTCTCGCTCGACCTCGGACACCGCGTCTACGAGGGGCACGCGGACGGGCGCCTCGTGCTGCGGGCCGACGGCCGAGACGATCGGGTGCATCGCAGCCGGTCGGGAGTCTCGTCGCTCCGCGTCGGGGAGAGAGGTGTCGTGGTCGGGACGGACGACGGCACGATCGAGTCGCTCTCGCCCGGTCTGGAGCTCGGACACTCCCTCCGCGGCCACCGCCGCCGCGTCAACGGCCTCGCCCTCCTCGACGACGGCCGCCTCCTCTCGTGGTCGCTCGACGCGACGCTAAGGCTCTGGGACCTCGACGAGGGGAAGCTCCTCGCGACGACCCACGGCGCCGCCCCGTTCGTCGGCGTCGACCTCGACCCGTCCGACCCGCTCCGCTTCACGGCGGAGGACGCGGACGGGGCGCGGTGGGAGATGGAGGTCGCGCCGCGCGAGGGGGAGGAGCCGCGGCGGGACGCGTCCGACGCCGGCGCCGCGCCGTTCGACGTCGCGTAGACGCGCGGAGAAGGCGAGCGGGGCGGGTCAGCGGCCGGCCGTCCGGGCGAAGAAGGAGGTGTCGAGATCGACGCCTTGCTCCTCGCGCCAGGCGCGGCGGAAGGCGGGGTCGCCCCAGCGCGCGGGCGCTTCGTCCATCCGGAGGGAGATCGCCCGCCAGTGGTGGGTCCACCCCTCGACGCGGAACGGCGCGGTGCAGGCGCGGAAGCCGAGCGACTGGAAGCGGGGGAGGAGGAACGGCCGGATCTGCGCGTAGAAGAGGTCGATCCCGCGCCGTCGCGCGAGCCGCACGAGCTCGGGCCAGAGGACCTCGTACACCGCGAGCCGTTCGCGGTCCGGGCGGTCGATGTGGCCGCCGAGGTCGGCGACCGACGGGCGGGCGGTCTCGAGGTGGCGGACCAGCGCGGGGGCGAGGTTGTCGTACCGGCCGAGGTCGACGTCCGGCTCGACCCGGAAGTCGCCGACGATCCGGCCTCCCTGCCGCGCGACGAGGTACTCGAAGCGGTCGACGTCGCCGTACAGATCGACCGCGCGCGCCCGTCCGTCGAGGCCGTACCGATCGGTCAGCATCAATCGGATCGAGAACTCGAGCGCCTCGCGCTTGGCGACGGCGCCGCGCGCGAGCGACGCGACGACGGCGTCGTCGCTCGCGCCGACGGTTCCGGACTCCTCGGCCAGCCCCTCCCCCGGTTCACGCGACGGCCGCATCGTCCGCCTCCTCGTCCGTTCGGTCGGCCCCGCCCCCGGCGTCCGACGACGTCGCCGCGTCGTCCTCCGACGGACGGTCGCCGTTCTGCCAGAACGGCTTCATGTGCGCCTTCAAGAGCTTGCGGAGCATCTCGTCGTACCGCTCGCGCCGCTCCACGGAGATGAGGTTCCAGAGATCGGAAGAGCGTCGT
>JBICIB010000422.1:0-7651 GCA_043101415.1 Planctomycetota bacterium JB042
TGCGGGACGAGCGCCTCGGGGACCCCCTCCGCGCGGCACTCGGCGGCGGTCTTCCCGACCGCCAGCGCGTCCGGCTGCGCGAAGAAGTTCGACATCAGCTCGTCGTGGTTCGCGACCGGCTCGCCCGGCACGCGGATCGGGCGCTGGCTTCGGACGAAGCCGACGAAGTCCGCCGGGACGACGCGTCCCTGGTGGAGCAGCTGATAGAAGCTGTGCTGTCCGTTCGTCCCCGGCTCGCCGAAGTCGATCTCCCCCGCCTCGAACGGCAGCGCCTTCCCCTCGAGGTCGACCCGCTTCCCGTTCGACTCCATGTCGACCTGCTGGATGTGCGGCGGCAGCTTCGCCAGCGCCTGGCAGTACGGCAGCAACGCGCGCGCCGGGTGGCCGAGGAAGCTCGAGTTCCAGACCCCGAACAACCCGAGGAGGATCGGCAGGTTCCGGGACGGCGGCGCGGAGAAGAGGTGGTCGTCCATCGAGCGCGCGCCGGCGAGGAACGCGTCGACCGGCTCGAAGCCGTACTGGAGCGAGAGCGGGAGCAGGCCGACCGCCGAGCAGACCGAGTACCGCCCGCCGACCCAGTCCCAGAACCCGAACATGTTCCGCGGGTCGATCCCGAACTCCTTCACCTTCGCGCGGTTCGTCGAGACGGCGACCATCTGGCGTTCGACCGCGCGTTCGCCGCCCCCCTTCACGAGCCAGCGCCGGACCGTCCTCGCGTTCAGCATCGTCTCGGCGGTCGTGAACGTCTTGCTGACGATCACCACCAACGTCCGCTCCGGGTCGAGCCCGTCGAGCGCGAGGTGGGCGTCGATCGGGTCGACGTTCGCGAGGAACCGGAGCTCGCGCCCGCGCGCCGCCTTCGCGCACGCCGGTTCGGTCCGGAACGCCTCCGCCGCGAACTCCGGCCCGAGGTAGCTCCCGCCGATCCCGATCGAGAGGACCTGCGTCAGCTTCTTGCCGGTCGCCCCGCGCCGCTTCCCGGAGCGGACCTCCTCGGCGAACCGGCGGACCTTCCGGATCACCCGGTGGACCTCCGGCACGACGTCCTCGCCGTCGACGCGGTACTCGGTCCCTCGCGCGGCCCGGAGCGCCACGTGCATCACGGCCCGGTCCTCGGTCCGGTTGACGCGCGCGCCGCGCCGCATCGCGCCGAGCTTCCTCTTCAGCCCCGCCTCCCGGCCGAGGGCGAGGAGGAGCCGCACCGTCTCGGCGGTCGCGAGCTGACGAGAGTAGTCGAGGAGGACGCCGTCGTGCTCGGCGGTCATGCGCCGGCAGCGGCGCGGGTCGGCGAGCAGGTCGCGGAGCGAGAGCCGCTCCACCTCACGAGCGTGGCGCTCGAGCGCCTTCCAGGCGGCGGTCGACGCGATCGACATGGACCCTCCCGGGGGCTCTGGGCTCGGAATAGGCGAGAGGCTACGGTCGCGCGCGGAGGAGCACAACCCGTCGTCCGTCCGCGGGCGAGCTTGTGCCGCCCCCCGACCGTCGGATAACGTCCCGCCGTGCCCACCCTCCCGTTCCCGAAGTCGATCTCCGTCGTCCTCCCCGCGTACGACGAGGAGGAGAACATCGGCGAGGCCGTCGACCAGTGCGTCGACTTCCTCCGCGGCGCGTTCACGACGTGGGAGGTCCTCGTCGTCGACGACGGCTCGTCCGACGGGACGGCGGAGGTGGTCCGGGCGCGCGCGGCCGACGAGCCCCGCGTCCGCCCGATCCTCCACGAGCGGAACCTCGGGTACGGCGCCGCCCTCGCCCGCGGCTTCGCGGAGTCGACCGGCGACATCGTCTTCTTCACCGACGCCGACCTGCAGTTCGACGTCCGGGAGCTGAAGGACGCGGTCCCGCTCCTCGACGACCACGACGTCGTGTTCGGCTTCCGCGTCTACCGGTACGACTCCGTCCTCCGCTGCCTCCTGTCGTGGACGTACAACCGCCTGGTCCGCGTGTTGTTCGGGATCCGCGTGCGGGACGTCGACTGCTCGTTCAAGCTCTTCTCGCGTCCGGTCGTCGACCGCCTCGTGCTCGAGTCGACCGACTTCTTCGTCGACACCGAGATGGTCGCGCGGGTGGCGCGCATGGACGTCCGGACCGTCGAGAAGGGGGTCCGCCACTACCCGCGGCCGGCCGGTCACACGACGGTCCGCCCGAGCCACATCCCGAAGACGCTCTGGACGGTCGCGCGGATGTGGTGGCGCATCCGGATCACCGGGCCGGCGCCGGAGCGGAAGGGCGACGACGCGGGGGTGGCATGAGGGAGGTCGTCCGCGAGGAGTACGGACGCCGCGCCCGCGACCACTGGTGGTTCCGCGCCCGGCGGAGGATCTTCGCCCGTCTCCTCGACCGGCAGGTCCCGCTGCGCGAGGGGGCGCGGATCGTCGACGTCGGCCCGGGGTACGGCGTGAACGCGGAGATCCTCGCGCCCCGCGGCCGGCTCGCCGCGCTCGACCTCGACCCCGCGTCGCTCCGGGCGTGCGACGGCGCCACGCCGGTCCGCGCGGACGCCGTGCGCCCGCCGCTCCGGCCCGGATCGATCGACCTCCTCTGCGCCCTCGACGTCCTGGAGCACCTCGACGACGACGCGGAGGCCCTCCTCGCCTGGCGCCAGGCGCTCCGCCCGGACGGCCGCCTCCTCCTGTCGGTGCCGGCGTTCCCCGCGCTCTGGGGGCGGCAGGACGTCCTCTCCGAGCACCGGCGCCGCTACCGCCGCGCGCCGCTCGAGGCGCTCCTCCGCGCGGCCGGCTTCGACGTCCTCCGGTCGACGTACTTCAACACGCTCCTCTTCCCCCCGATCGCGCTGATGCGGATCGGGATGCGCCCGTTCCTCTCCCGCTCCGTCCGCGACGGCGGGTCGGACCTCGAGGTCTCCCTGCCGTTCGGGCTCGACCGGATCCCGTACGCGCTGTTCGCCGCCGAGGCGTCGTGGCTCGCGCGGCGCGACCTCCCGTTCGGCGTCTCCCTCCTCGCGCTCGCGGCCCCCGGAGCCCGCGCGTGAGGGGGGCGCTGCCGGCGGCGATCGTCGTCCATCTCCTCCTCTCCGCGGGGTACCTCGCCGCGATCCCGCTGTTCGAGGCGCCGGACGAGCCGGACCACTTCCGGTACGCGCAGGTCGTCGCGACGTCGGAAGGCCTCCCGATCCATCGCGGGCACGCCGGACGTCTCGGACGTCACGTCCTCGACGAGTGCGGACTCGCGCACCACCCTCCCCTCTACTACGCCCTGCTCGCCGGCGCCCTCGCGGCGCTCGACGCCGACGACGTCGTCGTCTCCCTGCCGCTCACGAACGACCGGGCGCCGGAGGACCGCCGCCGGAGCTGGAAGTTCGGTCACGGGTACGACGAGCTCCCGCCGTGGTCCGCGGAGGTGATCGACCTCCGCCTGCTGCGCGGCCTCTCGGCGGTGCTCGGCGCGATCACGCTCCTGCTGATCCACCGGCTCGGACGGACGCTCCTCCCCGCCCACCCCGGGGTCGCCGACCTCGCGGTGATCCTCGCCGCCACCCTCCCCGCCTGGTCGTACGCGCACGGCGTGCTCGACAACGGGAACCTCGCCACGACGCTCGTCCACCTCGCCCTCCTCCTCGGCGCGGGGGGGCTCGTCGGCGGCGCCGTCCGGTGGCCCCGCGCGCTCGCCCTCGCCGCCGCGACCGCCGCCGCCCTCCTGTCGAAGCTGACCGCGCTCGGCCTCGCCCTCCCGCTCGGCTTCCTGGTCGCGGCGTCGGCGGCCCGCTCCCCCGGGCGCGGGGCGGCGCTCGTCCGCGCGGCGGTCGCGCTCGCGGTCGTCGGGGCGGCGACCGGCTGGTTCTTCCTCCGGAACGCCGAGCTGTACGGCGACCCGCTCGGCGCGGAGGCGCACGCCGAGGTGTTCCACCGCAGCCTCGTGCCGGACGATCGACGCCTCGACTGGCTGACCTCGGGGCTCCCCGAGGGGCTGCTCCTCTCCGCCACCCGGCCGAACCTCCTCCCGGACCCGGTCCCCGCGGCCACGGGCGTCGCCCTCGCGCTGCTCGCGCTCGCGGGGCTCGGCGGCCTGCTCGGGCTCGTGGGGCCCCGACGGCGGGAACGAACCGCGCGGACGCCGGCGGCGCACCGGGTCTACCTCGCCCTCGCGGCCGCCGGCACGCTCGCGATCTTCCTGAAGTTCAACCTCGCGTTCGCCCAGCCGCAGGCCCGCTACCTCCTCCCCGCCGCGGGTCCGATCGCCCTCCTCCTCGCCTCCGGGCTGGCGCGGCTCGGCCTCCTCCTCCCGGCGCGCGCGCGACGCCCCGCGGGCGTGCTGCTCGGCGGCGCGCTCGCGGCGCTCGCGGCGGCGCTCCTGATCGGCCGCGTCGGGCCGGACGTCGCGGTCCTCGAGGTCCCCGACGGCACCCCGACGGCGATCGCGGTCGGCGTGTCGGGCCGGCCGGCCGCCCCGGAGGAGGCGCGGGTCGAGCTCCTCTCCCCCGCGGACGGCGCGGCCCTCG
This sequence comes from Planctomycetota bacterium JB042, assembly GCA_043101415.1. GTDB lineage: Bacteria > Planctomycetota > B15-G4 > B15-G4 > JADJEK01 > JAUIEL01. Next base: position 4,457 of record JBICIB010000422.1, read on the forward strand.
ACGCGGCGCCGACGTTCCGCTGGCGTCCCGACGCCGACGCTCCGGACGGGACGTCCTTCGTCCGGATCGTCGATCGCCGGGGGCGGGTCGTGCTCGATTCCCTCGCGCACCTCGGCCTGACCGGGCTGCGGACCGAGTGGGCCCTCCCCGCGCCGTACTGGGAGACGTTGCCGGCCGGCGAGGAGCTCCGCTGGTTCGTCCGCCGCGCGCCCGACCGGCGGGCCGGCGAGGCGACCGTCGACCAGCCGGCGAGCCCGGCGCGTTCGTTCGTCCGCCGCCCCTGACCCGCCGTCAGGCGTCGATCCCCTCCACGATCGTCCGCACGATCGCGAGTTCGTCCCAGTCGGGGGCCCGCTCGCCGACGCGGACCACGACGAGCCGGTGCGACCGAACGACCCAGACCCGCTGCTTCCGTCCGCCGTCGAGGTAGAAGAACGGAGGGACGACCTCGTCCCCCTCGTGCCGCCAGACGTGCCGGCCGTACCGCGGCTCGAACGGGGACGGCTCGAGCATCCGCTCGATCCAGTCCGCGTCGACGATCCGCCGCCCCTCGAAGGCGCCGCCGAGCCGCATCATCTCTCCGACGCGGGCCCAGTCGCGGGCGCGGGCGAAGACGCAGCAGTACGCCTTCGCCGACCCTCCGTCCCGGTCGAGCCAGATCGCGGCGTCGCGGGCGCCGAGCGGCCGCCAGAGCCGGGTCGAGAGGAGCTCCGCGTACCGCTCGCCGGTCGCGCGCTCGAGGCAGAGGGCGAGGAGCTGGCTGTCGAGGTTCCGGTACTCGAACCGGCGCCCCGGTGGCTCGACCGCGGCGCGCGCGAGCGCCGGCGCCGCCGCGTCCTCCGAGAGGTGGGTGCGGATCATCGGGGAGAACGGATCCTCGCGGTCCCCGTCCTCCTCGAGCCCGGACTGCATCCGGAGCAGGTCGTCGATCCGGATCCGTCTCCGGGCGCCGTCGGTCCACTCCGGGACGAACGTGGCGACCGGTTCGTCGAGCGACGCGAGCGCCCCCTCTCGGAGCGCGACCCCGACGAGCAGTCCGAGGAGCGTCTTCGCCATGGAGTACGACGTCGTCGGCCGTTCGAGATCGTGGCCGGCGAACGCGCGCTCGAACACCACCCGGCCATCGCGCATCACGAGGAGCGCCGCGGAACGTTGCTCCTCGGCCCACCGCGCGGCGCGCTCGAGGGCGGCCGGCGCGATGCCGGCCTCGGACGGGGTCGCGCTCGGGAGCGGCGCGGAGAACGCCCCCGGCACCGGCTCCTTCGGCTCGTACCAGTCGACCGAGAGGATCGGCGTGTCGCGCGGGAACGTGAGGAGTCGACCGAGGAAGACGCGGTGCGCGGCCGCGAAGGTCGCCAGGGCGATCCCCGCGGCGAGGAGGAGGAAGAGGAACGTCCGTCCGCGGCGCATCGCGCGAGGATGATACCGTCTCGCCCCTCGACCCTCGGCGCCTCCTCCTCATGACCGACGACCCCCGCCTCGCCCGCGCCCACCACCTCCTCGCCGTCGATCGGCCGGAGGCGGCCGCGTCCGAGCTCACCGCCTTCCTCGGCGACGCTCCGGACTCGGTCGAGGCGCGACTCCTCCTCGCTCAGGCGAGCCTCCGGCTGGAGAGGTACGACGACGCGAGCGCCCACGCCGCCGACGCGGTCCGCCTCGCCCCGGACCACGCGCTGCCGCACCGGGTCCGGGCGCGGGTCGAGCTCGCGCGCGGGCGTCTCGACGTCGCGGACGAGGCGATCGCGGAGTCGATCCGGCTCGAGCCGCGCGAGCCGGACGCGCACGGCATCCGGGCGATGATCCGCGTCGAGCGGAAGGAGTGGCGCGAGGCGCTCGCGGCGGCGGAGGAGGGGCTCGAACTCGACGCCGAGAACTCCCGCTGCACCAACCTCGCGGCGATCGCGCTGACCCGGCTCGGCGAGGAGTCGCGCGCCGCCGAGGTCCTGCGGGGGCAGCTCGCGCGCTCGCCGGACGACCCGCTCACGCACGCCAACCAGGGGTGGACCGAGCTGCACGCCGGCCGGTACGACCGCGCCCTCGAGCATTTCCGCGAGGCGCTCCGCCTCGACCCGGAGCAGGACTGGGCGAGGCGCGGCGTCCTCGAGGCGCTCCGGGCGCGCCATCGGCTCTACCGCCCGATCCTGCGGTACTTCCTCTGGATGGACCGCCTCTCGTCGCGGGCCCAGTTCGGGATCCTGTTCGGCGGCTGGATCGCCTACCAGGGGGTCCGGACGCTCGCGGCCGACGACTCGCCGCTCCGCCCGCTCCTCCTCCTGCTCGCCGCGGCGTACCTCGTCTTCGCCCTCTCGACCTGGTTCGCGACGCCGCTCGCGAACGGGCTCCTCTGCCTGAGCCGCTTCGGACGCCTCGCCCTCACCGGGTGGGAGAAGCTCGCGTCGGCGGTCGTGGTTCCGCTCCTCCTGGTCGGGATCCTCGCCGTCCTCGGGGCGCTCGGCGAGGCGGCGGTCCTCCCGGGGCTGGTGGTCGGGCTCCTCGCGTTCCCGCTGGCGGTGACGTTCCAGATGACGGAGCGGAAGGCGCGGGGAGCGATGCTCGCGTTCACGCTCCTCGTCGCGGCGCTCGGGGGCGCGCTCGTCGTCCGGTCCCGCGAGGCCGCGCGAGAGGCGGCGGCGCTCCGGGCTCGCGTCGAGACGATCGCGGCTCGGGGCGGGGAGGCCGACGGGATCGGGGCGCCGGACCCCGAGATCGAACGGCGGCGGGACGCGTACGAGGAGGCTCGGGAGGCGGCGGGAGGACTGGCGATCGCCGTCCTCGTCCTCGCGTTCTTCGGATCGCAGGTCGCCGGGGTCGCGGCCGGAAGGTGGGCCTCGCGCCGCTAGGCGGAGTGCGGACGGGAGAGGAGAGGAGAGTGGTAGCCCCGACGTGTTTCGAACCCGCGCTGCTGCCTTGAAAGGGCAGTGTCCTGGACCAGACTAGACGACGGGGCCACCCATGTTCAGTTGTCGCTCCATCGCTCGGGCCCCCCGGGGGGGCACCCGAACGGCGGTCACTCGTCCTCGTCGAGACCGAGCGTCCGCTTCCCTTCGGGGGAGATCCGTTCGGGAGACCATCGCGGCTCCCAGACCACCTCGACACGGCACGCGCGGACCCCGTCGAGCTGCTCGACCTTCTTCACGACGTCGTCCGGGATCGCCTTCGCCGACGGGCACGCCTCGGAGGTGAGGGTCATCCGGA
>JBICIB010000423.1:0-3480 GCA_043101415.1 Planctomycetota bacterium JB042
GCTCGACCTCCGGCTCGGCCCCCGGGCGGTCCGGATCCGCGCCGGGTTCCTGCCGGCGCGGGCGACCGTCTCGGAGGGGCTCGACGACCTGACGCTGCACGAGCTCGACCTCGACGCGGGCGCCGTCCTCGAGCCGGGGAGGATCTACCTCGTCCCGCTCCTCGAGGAGCTCGCCCTCCCCGAGGACGTCCGCGGCCGGCTGAACCCGAAGTCGTCGACGGGGCGGCTCGACCTGTTCACGCGGGTGATCACCGATCGGAACGCGCGGTTCGACTGGGTGCCGCCGGGCGCGCGCGGGCCGCTCTGGCTCGAGGTCGTGCCGCGGTCGTTCCCGGTCCGCGTCCGGACCGGCCAGCGCCTGAACCAGATCCGCTTCGTCCGCGGCGCCGCCCGCCTGACCGACGCGGAGCACCTCGAGGCGCACCACGAACACGGGTTGATCCGCCTCCCCGACGGCTCCCCTCCGCCCGACGCCGAGGTCGACGTCGAGAGCGGCTTCTACCTGCGGCTCGCGCTGAAGGGCTCGCGGCCGGACGACGTGGTCGGGTACCGGGCGCGCCGGTACACCGGCGTCGTCGACCTCGACCGCGTCGACGGCCACGACCCGGCCGACTACTTCACGCCGATCACCTGCCCGGACGGGCGCCTGGTGCTCGAGCCGGAGGAGTTCTACATCTTCGCCAGCCGCGAGCGCATCCGGATCCCCCCCGGCCTCGCCGCGGAGATGTCCGCCTACGACGTCGGCATCGGCGAGCTCCGGACGAACTACGCCGGCTTCTTCGACGCCGGCTTCGGCTGGAGCGCGGACGGCACGTCGCCGGGGACGCCGGCCGTGCTCGAGGTCCGCGCGCACGACGTCCCGTTCGTCATCGAGGACGGGCAGGTCTTCTTCCGGTTGGAGTTCTCGCGGACGACGCGGCCGTGCCGCGAGCTGTACGGCGGGAAGGGCTCGCACTACGGGGAACAGGGCGTGACGCTGGCGAAGCAGTTTCGGCGGCGGTGAGGGACCCCGCCGTACGCGGGGGGAGGCGGACGGACGCTGTTGGAGCCTCGACCTGTTCCCGCAGGGTCGGCTCGAGTCCGTTCACTCTCGAGTTCGGGTGCCGGGTCACGGGGACCGGGCGCCGGGGGACCGGGCGCCGGACGCCGGGGAACGGGAGAGCGAGGGGAAGACCGGGTCGCGGAAAGCCGGGATCGCGGAGGGCCGGGATACGGGGACCGGGACGGACGACTCGCGCTCGGTCCGGTGTCCGGTGCCCGGCGCCCGCGACCCGGTCGCCCGACATCCCGGCCACCCCTGACCCGGTCTTCCTCTCCCTCTCCCGTTCCCCGGCGTCCGGTTCCCCGCTCGCTTGCGTCCGCGACCACCTCGACGCCGCCGCCTCGCCTCCGCCCCGCGACCGACGATCTCGTCTCGCCACCCCCGCCTCCGTCAGACCCGCACCACCCGCAACGCGTTCATCGCCCCCTGCGCGGCCGTGGTCCCGCCGACCAGGACCACGACGTCGCGGCGCTTCAGGGCGCCCTCCTTCCTCAACGTCGCGAGCGACCGCTCGAACGCGTCGTCGTCGGCGCCGAACCGCAGCACGCGCGGTTCGACGCCGCGGCGGAACAGCAGCCGCCGCGCGACCGCCTCGTCCCCCACCAGGGCGTACACCGGACGGCCCGGCCGCTCGGCGGAGAGGAGGGCGGCGATGTGTCCGGACTCGGTCACGGCGACCAGCGCGCTCGCGTCGGACTTGACGGCGAGTTCGACGGCGGCGCGGGCGAGCGCGGGGACGAAGTCGTCCTTCGATCGCGGCGCGGCGATCGGCGCCGCGGGGGGCGGCCCCTCCGCCTCGACCATCTTCGCGATCCTCGCCATCGTCCGGACCGCCTCGACCGGGTGGTCCCCGACCGCCGTCTCGCCAGAGAGCATCACCGCGTCGCTCCCGTCGAGGATCGCGTTCGCGACGTCCGAGACCTCCGCCCGCGTCGGCGACGACGACCGGATCATCGACTCGAGCATCTGCGTGGCGGTGATGCAGAACGCGTCGTGCCGGACCGAGCTCCGGATGATCTCCTTCTGGAGGATCGGGACCCGCTCGAGCGGGCACTCGACGCCGAGGTCGCCGCGCGCCACGATCACGCCGTCGGCGGCCGAGAGGATCCCGTCGAGGGCGTCGATCGCGGCGCTCCGCTCGATCTTGGCGATGAGCAGCGCGTCGCTCCCCTCCTTCGCGAGGAGCCGCCGCGCCCGCGTGACGTCGGAGGCGTCCCGCACGAACGAGAGCGCCACCGCGTCGACGCCCATGCGGGCCCCGGCCTTCAGGTGCTCGCGGTCGCGTCGGGTCAGCGCCGGAACGTCGAGGGTCGAGTCCGGCGCGTTCAACCCGCAACCCGCGTGGACCTCGCCGCCGCGGACCACCTCGGCGAGCAGCCCGTCCGCCCGGACCGACTTGACGCGGAGCTCGATGGTGCCGTCCTTCAGCAGGATCCTCGCTCCGCTCCTCACCTCGCGCGCGAGCCCCGCGTACGTCACCGGCAACGCGAGCGCCCGCGTCGGCGACGAGCGGCCCTGCTTCCCGGTCCGGAGGTGGACCCGGTCGCCCGCGGCGAGGTGCACGCTCTCGGAGAGCGAGCCGATCCGGATCCTCGGCCCCTGGAGGTCCTGGCAGATCGCGACCGGGCGGCCGGCCCGCTTCGAGGCGGCCCGGATCCGGCGGACGGTCTCGGCGTGCTGATCGACCGTCCCGTGCGAGAAGTTCAGCCGCGCGATGTCGATGCCGGCCCGGATCAGCTCGACCAGGCGATCGGGCGACCGGGAGGCCGGACCGATCGTCGCGCAGATCCGGGTCAGGCGGAGCGCCGTCACGCGTCGTGGGCCCGGTGCGCGTGCACCCTCTCGATGATCGCGGCCCCCATCTCGGTCGTCCCGACCGCCGTCGGGTCGTGCGGGTCGTCCTTCAGGTCGGCGGTGACGTGGGTCCCGTCGTGGAGCACGTTCGCGACCGCCCCCTCGAGCCAGGTCGCCGCCTCGCGCTCCCCGAGGTGACGCAGCATCAGGACCGCCGACAGGATCAGGCCGACCGGGTTGGCGCGGTCCATCCCCGCGATGTCGGGGGCGGAGCCGTGCGTCGCCTCGAAGACGGCGACGTCCTTGCCGACGTTCGCGCCGGGCGCGAGGCCGAGGCCGCCGATCATCCCGGCCGCGAGGTCGGAGATGATGTCGCCGTACAGGTTCGGGAGGACCAGCACGTCGTACTGCCACGGGTACTGGACGAGCTGCATGCACATGTTGTCGACGATGCGATGCGAGAACTCGATGTCCTTGTATTCCTTCGCCACGTCGTGGGCGACGTCGAGGAAGAGGCCGTCGGAGAACTTCATGATGTTCGCCTTGTGGACGGCCGTCACCTTTCGGCGGTGATGCTTCCGGGCGTACTCGAAGGCGAAGCGGACGATCCGGTCGGTCCCGGAGACGGAGATCGGCTTGATCGA
>JBICIB010000424.1:0-6322 GCA_043101415.1 Planctomycetota bacterium JB042
GCGGCTCGAACCACCTCCACGTGGCGAGGACCCCCCGGTCCGCCGTCGTCTTCTCCCAGTCGACGGTCGCGACGGTGCACGACGTGGCGAGCTGCGAGACGTCGCCCCACGCCGGAGGCCCGATCGCGTGGGTCAACACCACCAGCGGACCCGAGCCCGCCCGCCGGCAGACGAGTCGACCCCCCGGCAGATCGAGGACGTGTTCCGCCATCCTCCCGATCGTCCGGGATCCTCCCCGGAGAGTCGACCCTCTTCGTCCGCGTGCCTACCCGAACCGGACGCTGTAGACCGGCGGCAGGTGATGGGCGACCGCCTGCCAGGTGTCGCCCCGATCCTCGCTCACGTAGAGGTTGCCGGTGGTGCTGCCGAACGCGAGGACGTCGCCGTGGTGGTCGAGGGCGTGCCGGTAGACGACGTCGTACGCGTCCGCCTGGGGGAGCCCTTCGCGGAGCTGCGTCCACGTCTCTCCGCCGTCCTCGGTCCGGGCGACGAACAGGCCGCCGTCGATCGTCATCCGCTGCATGTCCGCCTTCCCGGGGACGACCCAGGCCGTCTCGCCGTCGTCGTCGTCCGCCGCGATCGGGAAGCCGAAGTGCGCGCCGGCGTCCGGTCGACTGACCTTCCGCCAGCTCGCCGCGCCGTCGTCGCTGGTGAAGATCCCACAGTGGTTCTGCTGCCAGAGCCGGTCCGGGTCGTTCCGGCAGAGCACCACGGCGTGCGGGTCGTGTCCGGCCCATTCGGCGGTCGGGTCGGGGGAGTAGTCCATCGTCAGGCCGGCGTTCCGCGTCCGCCAGGTCGCGCCGCCGTCGGTCGTCTCGAAGACGCCGGCGGTCGACACCGCGACGAGGACGCGCTCGGGGTCCCGGGGGTCGACGACGACCGAGTGGATGCCCGGCGCGAACTCCCCCTCGGACGCGGGCGTGCCGAACCACTTCGTCGTCCCGTTCCCCGGACCGGCGAACAGGTCCCCGCCGCGCGAGTCGTGGTCCCAGAGTCCGCGGTTCAACTCGAACGTCTCGCCGCCGTCGTCGCTCGTGAAGAGCCCGCCGGGGATCGTGCCGACGAGGATTCGTCCGGGAGGACCGAAGGCGATCGTCCAGAGCTTCAGCAGGGTCGCCGGCTTCAACGTGGGGTCACCCTCGCCGGGGCCGGTCTCGGTCGGCGGCGGCGGGAGGTAGTGGCGCGCCCCCTCCGGGTATCGGATCTGCGGCGCGTCGGTCCACGTCTCGCCGCCGTCGGTCGAGCGCGAGAGCTTGGCGCCCCAGTGGCCGTGCCCGAGCGCGGCCCAGAGCGTGCCGTCGTGCGGGTCGGAGGCGACGAAGTTCACGCCGACGCCCGGGTGTCCGGCGAGGCGCGGGCGCCAACGGCCCCCCGACTTCGTGACGAGGAACGTTCCCTTGCGCGTGCCGACGAGGATGCGTGCGGTCATCGATTCGAACCCTCTCACGGGTGGACGGGCGGCCGCTAGCCGCCGCTCAGGGCCTGCAGGATCAGGACGCGTGAACCGGGTTCCAGCGGATCGCTCAGGGTCGCGCGATCCGAGATCCGGTCGTTCCCGACGAAGATGTTGACGTGCTGGCGAAGGCGACCGAGTTCGTCGCACACGTAGAACGCGAACCCCGGCGCGAGCTCCTCGAGGCCCCGGACGACCTTGGCGACCGTCGCGCCGGAGACCTCCAGGGGCTCGCGCCGGAGGGCGGGGAAGAACGTGTGGAGGTGCGGAGTCAGCTCGACCGTGGCCATGGCGCGGATCGTACCGTCGTCGACCGGGCGCGGGTGCGGGCGGGCGCGATACACTCGGTCATGCTCAGCGCCGAGGATCAGGATCGACTGACGCGCGTCGGGCCCGGGACGCCGATGGGGGAGCTCCTCCGCCGGTACTGGATGCCCGTCGCCGCGACCGGCGCGTTGGCGCGCGAGCCGGTCGTCCCGGTGCGGATCCTCGGCGAGGACCTGGCGCTGTTCCGCGACGCGGCGGGGCGGTTCGGCCTGGTCGAGGCGCGCTGTCCGCACCGCGGCGCGTCCCTGGCCCACGGCTGGGTCGACGGCGAGGGACTGCGCTGCCCGTACCACGGCTGGCGGTTCGATCGCGGCGGGCGGTGCCTCGACGCGCCGGCCGCCGGGGCCGACGCGCCGCGGTCCGGCGCGGGGGTGGACGTCCGGGCGTACCCCGTCCGCGAGCTCGGGGGGCTCCTGTTCGCCTACCTCGGCCCGGCCCCCGCACCCCTCCTGCCGCGCTTCGACGCCCTGGTGGAGGAGAACGCGCTCCGCGACGTCGGGCAGGCCCTGCTGCCGTGCAACTTCCTGCAGATCATGGAGAACAGCGTCGACCCGCTCCACGTGGAGTGGCTGCACGGGCGCGCGCTGCGGGACCGGCGCCGGCGGGCCGGGCAGGACGGTCCGGAGCACTACGGACGCCGGCACCTTCGCATCGAGTTCGAGCGGTTCGAGTTCGGGATCCTGAAGCGCCGCGTCCTGGAAGGGGACGACGAGTCGGGGGACGACTGGCGGATCGGCCACCCGCTGGTCTTCCCCGTGATGCTGCGGGTCGGGTCGTTCCGTCAGCTCCGCCTCCAGTTCCGCGTCCCGGTGGACGACACGCACACGCGGCACCTCTGGTACTCCTGCTACCGTCCGCCGGAGGGGGAGGTGCTCGAGCCCCAGGGGGAGGTGCCGCTGTACGAGGTCCCTTGGCGGGACGAACGCGGCGCGTTCCGGGTCGACTTCGTCGACGGCCAGGACGTCATGACCTGGGTCACCCAGGGGGCGATCGCCGACCGGACGCGCGAGCACCTCGGCGCCGGGGACCGCGGGATCGTGATGCTGCGGTCGCTCTACCTCGAACAGATCGCGCGGGTGGAGAGCGGACTCGACCCGCTCGGCGTGCGGCGCGACCCGAGCGACGACCGGCGCATCGACCTCCCGTGCGAGCGGGAGAAGTTCGGCCGCGGCGCGGCGCACCTGCGCGAGTCGCTCCGGCTGGGGCACGCCCGCTTCTCCCCGTTGTTCGACCGGATCGCGCAGCTGTTCGACTGACGCTCAGTCGTCGGCCGGCGCGGCGAGCGCGGCCGAGAGCGCCGACAGCGCGCGGAACAGCCGCTGACGCGCCGCGTCCGGGCTGCACCCGAGACGCTCGGCGATCTCGCCGTGCGCGAGACCGACGACGCGCGCGAGGACGATCACCTCGCGCTGGTCGTCGGTCAGCGCGTCGAACGCCGCCTCGAGGCGCTCCAGCTGCTCGCGGGCGGCGGCGTCCCGGCTCGGCGAGCAGACCGAGGCGTAGACGTCGGCCAGCGAGCCGTCGCCGGCCTCGCTCCCGAGGACGCCGTGCGCCAGCGGGACCTCGCGCCGGACGTCGCGCTTCTCGGCGTTCCAGTAATGGGCCCGGTCGACGATCTTGCGCAGCGCCGTGGCGTAGAGCCAGGCCCGGAACCCGGCCTCCCCGTTCCACCGGTAGCGGTCGAGGTTCTCGAGCACGTCGCGGCACGCCGACTGGACGATGTCGCTGGCCGACTCCCGGGCCCGCAGCTCGGCCCCGCAGCGGAGCCGCACGTACGCCCGCAGCCCGGGCAGGTGGCGCTCGATCAAGCCCTCGATCGCTCCCGCGTCGCCCCGGCGGACGCGCTCGAGCAGCGGGCGGCTGTCGGCGGTGGTCATCGAGGCCATCGTACCCCCCCGCCGGTCGCCGAACGCCCTCCCCCACCCGCGCGGGAGAGTGCGCGACGCGGAGGCGGCGATCTATGATGGCGCCGTCTCCTCCGGCTCGCGCGCGAGAGCGCTCCGATGTCGATCGAACGAGATCCGCCGTCCCGCGAGTCCGAGCCTCCCGCGCCCGACCTGGTCGCGCTCTGTCTCGACCGCCTGGAGCGCGAGGGGCCGCGGGCGCTCGAGGAGCTCTGCCGCGAGCACCCCCGGGAGGCGGCCGACCTGCGCGCGCGCGTCGCCCAGCTCGAGGCGTACGGGCTCGTCGGGCGTCCGCCCGAGCGGATCCCCGAGCGGGTGGGGGAGTTCCGGCTCGTCGCCCGGATCGGGGGCGGCGGCATGGGCGTGGTGTACGAGGCCGAGCCGGAGGGCCTCGGCCGCCGCGTGGCCCTGAAGGTCGTCCGCCCCGGGCAGGTCCACGTCCCGGGCGCGCGCGAGCGCTTCCGGCGCGAGGTCGACGTGCTCGCCCGGCTGCGTCACCCGGGGATCGTGCCGGTCTACGCCGGCGGTCGGGACGGCGACGTCCCGTACGTGGCGATGGAGCTCGTCCGCGGGGCGACGCTGCAGGAGGCGCTCGACGAGTTCCCCGGCCGCGGCGACGCGGACTCCGGCGTGACGGCGACTTCGCGTCACCGGGCGCGGCTCGCGGGGCGCGATCTGAGGGCCGCGGTCCGCGCGGTCGTGGCGCGGCGCGACGACCCCGGCGCGCCGCCCGTCCGACGGCCGACGCCCTCCCCGTCCGCCGCCCGACGCGTCGACGACGCGGTCCCGCCCCTCTACTCCGGCAGCTGGATCAGCGCGTGCGTCCGGATCGCGCGCCACGTCGCCGCGGCGCTCGAGCACGCGCACGGGGAGGGCGTCCTGCACCGCGACGTGAAGCCGAGCAACGTGATGCTCACGGACGACGGCCGCGTGCTCCTGCTCGACTTCGGCCTGGCCGCGGCCGAGGGGAGCGTGCGTCTCACCGGCTCGGGCCAGACGCTCGGCTCGCCCGCGTACATGAGCCCGGAGCAGATGCGGGGCGAGCACGCGGCGGTCGACGCGCGGGCCGACGTCTACGCGCTCGGGGTCACGCTCTACGAGTCCCTGACCCTCCACCAGCCGTTCGCCGCGCCGAGCGTCGAACGCACCGCGCGGCTCGTCCTGGCCGCGCACCCGCCGGCGCCGCGCGCGCTGAACCCCGCCGTCCCCCGCGACGTCGAGACGGTCGTGCTGGCGGCGCTCGAGCCGGACGCCGCGCGCCGCTACGCGGGCGCCGCCGCGTTCGGCGCGGACCTCGACGCCCTGCTCGAGCTCCGTCCGATCGCGGTGCGGCGGCCGGGACCCTGGCTGCGCGTGCGGAGGTTCGCCCAGCGACGGCCCGCGCTCGCCACGGCCGGCCTGTTCGGCGTCCTGCTCGCGGGCGCGGGGCCGATCGGCGGGGAGCTGAACCGACTCCGGTCGGTCGACGCGATCCGCGCGGCGCGCGACCAGTCGGAGCGCGACTTCCAGGCCTCGTTGACCGCGATCGGCCACGTGCTGCGGGAGCTCGCCAGCGACGAACTGGAGGACGTCCCTCGGATGCAGCGGGCGCGGCTGGTCGCGATCGATCGGGCGCTCGGCCTGTTCGCGGCGCTGGAGCGCGACCGGCCGGACGAAGAGCTGCTGCTGTTCGAGGGCGCCGCGCTGCACGGCTCGCGCGGCGACGTCCTGCGCGACCTCGGCCGGCCGGACGAGGCGCTCGTCGAGTGCGAGGCCGCGCTCCGTCTCCGGCGCCGGCTCGCGGAACGGGCGGACGACCCGGCCCGCGACGTCCGGGTCGCCGAGGCGCTGGGACGGGTGGGCGGGGCGCTCGCCGCGATGGGCCGGCACGCGGAGGCGCTGCCGCCGCACGCGGAGCGGATCGAGCTCCTCCGGTCGGTCGGGGAGCGGTCGCCGGAGCGGATCGAGTGGCGGCGCGACCTGGCGCTGGCCCTCACGGAGCTCGGCGAGGCGCAGCTCGAGCTCGGTCGGACCGACGAGGCGGAGGGCGCGCTCGGCGAGGCCCTGGAGCTCGTCGCCGCGGACCCGGCGGAGCGGTCCGACGACGCGGACTCGGCGAGCCTGGAGGGACGGGTGTGCGGCGACCTGGCCCTGCTCGCCCGGGCGCGCGGCGAGCTCGACGCGGCGCTCGCGTGGGCCGGGCGCGCGGTCGACGCCCACCGCGCCGCGGAGGCCGGCGAGCCGGGCCGCCGCCGGCACGCGTACGACGTCGCCGCCGCCCGCGGCGCCTGGGGGCAGGCGTTCCTCGACCGGGGCCGGTTCGAGGAAGCCGAGGCGGAGTTCGCGGCCGCGCTCGCGGCCCTCGACGAGTTGCTCCGCGACTTCCCGGACGCCGTCCGCTACCGGGCGCTGCGGAGCCGCCAGCTCGAGGCGTCGGGCGTGGGCCTCGCCCAACGGGGGCGGCTCGACGAGGCGCGGGCTCTGTTCGAGGAGCGCGTCGCCGAGCTCGACCGGCTGTGCGAGCTCGCGCCGGAGCGCGTCGACCTGCGAGACGAGAGCGCGCGGGCGCTCCTCAACCTCGCCACCGCGTCGGTCGACCTCGGCCGGACCGAGGAGACGCTCGCGCTGCTCGACCGCTGCGACGCGCGGCTGCTCCCCC
>JBICIB010000425.1:0-15505 GCA_043101415.1 Planctomycetota bacterium JB042
GTCACCGTGCTGATGCTGGAGCGGAAGCGAGCCGTCTACGACCTCTGACGGCGCACGACGACGAGCCCCATCGCGACCAGGAGCATCGCCGCGGTGATCCAGGTCGACGGGAGGAGCTCCTCGCCGAGGACGAGCACGCCGCCGAGCCCCGAGACGAGCGGCTGCAGGAAGACGAAGAACGCGACCGTCGACGCGCGGACCCGCTTCAATGCGTACGTGTTCCAGAGGTAGGCGAGGACGGTCGGGAAGACGAGGACGAACGCGAGCGCGCCCCACGCCCGCTCGTTCCCCTCGAGCGACGGGGCGAGCTCCCGGCCGCGCGCGAACCACGGCGCCGCGGGGAGCGAGAGGGCGTAGACCCAGGCGATCACCACGAGCGTCGGCAGTCGGCCGAGCAGCGGCTTCGAGAGGACGAGGTAGAGGGAGTAGCAGAGCGCGTTCGCGATCACGAGCGCGACCCCGAGCGAGTCCCCCTCGAGCGGCGCCCCCTCCCCCTCGAGCAGCAGCGGGACGGTCCCGGCGATCGCCAGGACGATGCCGAGCGAGCGGCGCCGGTCGTGCGCCTCCTGCCGCAGGAGGACCGCGAACCCGTACGTCGCCACCGGGATGATGCACATCACGAGCCCGGTGTTCACCGCCTTGGTGCGCGACAGCCCCTCGAGGAAGAGTCCCTGGTTCAGCGCCACGCCGAGGAGCGAGCAGACCGCGAGCCGGGGGAGGAGCGCGCGCGGCGGGAGCGCCCGACGCCCGTGCCGCGCGACGGCGATCCCGAGCAGGACCGCCGCTCCGACCGCGACGCGCCACGCCGCGACCGCCCCCGGCGCGAACGCGTGGAACGCCTCCTTCCCGAAGACCGGGAACAGCCCGAACGCGAGCTGCACCGCCGCGAGCGCGATCAGCCCGCGGCGGCGCTCGACGGGGTCTTCGGCGGCGACGACGTTCACGGGGCGTCGGGGAGGCCGGTCAGCGGTCGAGCCCGGCGAGCAGCCGCTCGGCGATCGCCGCCCCGAAGAGGTCGTGTCCGATCCCTCCGAAGTGACAGGAGTCGAAGTAGATCGTCTCGTCGACGTCCGCGAACAGGCGGCTGAGGTCGGCCACGTCGACGCCGTCCGCCGCGAGCCGCGCCGCCTCCTCGCGCAGCCGCGGGTAGCCGAGTTCGACGCCGCGGAGCCACGCGTCCGACGCGGCGCCGGTCCGGCGCTCCTCGTCGGTGACGATCTTCGCGCCCGGATCGTGCAGCGTCGGCTGCAGCACGTGCAGGTATCGGATGCCCCGCGCCCGGCACATCGCGTCGATCGAGCGCGAGCCTTCCGACCACGCCCGGACGATCGACTCGATCACCGCCGCCTCGCCGCGGTCGAACGCGGGCCCCTGGACGCCTTCCTGCCGGAGCCATCCCCCCGCCAGGATCCGGTCGTACCGCTCCGCCTTCCACGCGAACCCGTTGCACGTCCGTTCCATCGCCGTCCGGAGGAGCGTGCCGGCGATCGCGCTCCACGCCAGCTTCGTCTCCCCCCACTCCCGCAGCTCGAGCGCGAGGCGCTGGTGCAGCCGCATCCCGACGGTCAGGTCGAGCATGTCCGGACCGAGCGCGGTGCTGCCCGCCATCCGGGCCCAGGGGCCGACGTCGGGGTAGATCGGATTCACGAGGCGGACCGCGTTCGACATGCCGATGGCGACCTCGTTGAATCCGTCGACGTTGATCACCGCGTCCGGCCGGTACCCCACCGAGAGGAGGTACGCCAGCATCGCCACCTGCTGGGGCTGCTTGTGGGCGCCGCGTGCGTGCGAATGGAGCCGAACGTCGGCCGTGCGCGGGTCGGCGCGGAGCGCGGCCTCGAACGCCTCTCGGTGGTCGGCGAACCGGCCGGCCACCGAGCCGCCGAGCACCAGGACGTCGAACGCCTCCTCCGCGCGCGGCGACCGGAAGTACGGGCCGAGGAGCGAGACCGTCCGGAGCCCCTCGTCCTTCTCGAAACCCGCGTACGGGTGGAGGAAGTCGGACGTCGGCTCCCGGCTCGACTCCCGCTCCTCGCGGGACGTCTCGTCCGCCAACGTCGGGATCTTGTCCGTGATCCTCGAGGCCGCCCGGTGGAGATCGGCGCGGATCGCCGTCGGCGCGATCGGCTCGCCGCGGATCCAGAGCCAGACCCGGAACGCGCCCTCCAGCCCGAGGAGCGTCGCCAGGGAGACCGCCGCGAGCGCGAGGATCCGGGTCTTCGTGGTCATGGAGGGGGGCGTTCGGGGCGCGGTTCCGGGCGACGGGTCGAGGCGTCACCCTACACGACGGTCCGTTCGCCGCACGGCCTGACCTCGCGGGGTGGGGTCCGTATGATCGGCCCGGCGCCCGTCGACGCGGCTCCCTCCCCGACGCGTCGCCCTCGGGCCCGCCGACACCTTCCTCGACCCTCCCTCGAGCCTTCGCCGGATCGGAGATCGTCCGCATGCGTCCACTCGTCGCCCTGCTCCTCGCGGCCGGACTCGCCCACGCCGCCGACCCGCCGCACGGCTGGTCGGCCCGGTACGAGGGAACCCTCGGGCGGGTCGAGACGCGCGTGCCGTCCGCCGCCTTCCGCCTCGCCGCCGGAGAGGCGCCGCACCCCGAGGTCCGGGCGCGAGGCTGGGAGGCGACCTACCGGGGGACGGTCTCGATCGCGAGCGCCGGCACCTATCGGTTCGGCGTCGAGGCGGAGGGGGGCGAGGCGACGCTCGTGGCCCGCGACGCGGCGGGGCGGGAGATCGGACGGGCGCTCTCCTCGGGTGGCCGCGGCGCGGCGACCGCGTGGGTGCGGCTCGACCCGGGAGCCGTCGACGTCTCGGTCGAGTACCGGCGCGCCGCGCGCGGGGACGGCCGCCTCCGGACGACGTGGGAACAGCAGCCCGGCGAGACCGGCGGGTTCCGGTCCGAGCCGATCCCTTCCTCGGCGGTCCGCGTCCCGGCGGATCGGGTCGAGGCCGCGGCGGACGGCGTCGTCGCCCGCGACGGCCGGGCGTGGCTCGAGCGGAAGGGATGCACCAACTGTCACGCCCCCGACGCGGTGACCGGGGCGGCGGTCGGGACGCGCGAGGCGCCGGTGCTCGACCGGCTCGCGGGACGGGTCCGGCCCGACTGGGTCCGACGATGGCTCCGGGATCCGGCCACGACCCGGCGCGGGTCGGACATGCCGCACGTCCTCGGCGACGCTCCCGCCGCCGCGGTCGAGGACCTCGTGCAGTACCTCTTCCGCGCCGACGCCGCGCCGCCGCCGGCGCCGCCGACCCACCCGGGCACGATCCGGCTGGGGCGGGGCCTCTTCCACACGCTCGGCTGCGTCGCGTGCCACGGCCCGTTCGAGTCGGCGGCCGCCGTGTTCGACGACCCGATGCTGCCGCGAGAGGTGCCGACGGACGACGTCCCGGTCCCGTACGGCGACCTCCGCGGGAAGTGGCACCCGGGGGCGCTGGCGCGCTTCCTCCTCGAGCCGCACGCGGTCCGGCCGGACGGGTCGATGCCGTCGTTCGGCCTGACGTCGGACGAGGCGGACGCGCTCGCCGGCTACCTCACGACGCGATTCGAGGGAGAGGGTGCCGGAGCGGCGAGCGCGCCGCTGGTACGCGACCCGGCCGCGGCGGCGCGGGGGCGCGAGGCGTTCGGTGCGCTCGGCTGCGCCGCCTGCCACCGCGTCGACGACGCGGCGGCGGCGCCGGTGCGGTCCTCGCTGTTCGACCTCGACCCGACGCGCGGCTGCCTCGACCCGGACGATCGGGCGACGCCGCGCTACGACCTGACGGACGCCGAGCGGGCGGCGCTGCGGCGCGGGATCGAGTCGGCGCGACGCGCGCAGGGAGTCCCCGCGCCGACCGACGCGGCGCTGCGCGAGTTCACCTCCCTCTCCTGCACGCACTGCCACCGCCTCGACGGCGACCACGGCGTCCGGCCGTCCGTCGACCCGTACTTCGTGACGCTCGACGATCGGGTCGACCTCGGGGACGAGGGGCGTCTGCCGCCCGACCTCTCCGGCGTCGGCTTCAAGCTCCGGACCGACTGGCTCCGCCGGGTCGTCGAGGAGGGCGCCCGCGCGCGCCCGTACATGGGCGCCCGCATGCCGGCGTTCGGCGACGCGGCGAGCGCGCTCCCCGAGACGTTCGCCGCGCTCGACGGCGTCGCCCCGGACGTCGACGTCGAACCGCCGGCGGCGACGGACGCGCTCCGGCGCGACGGGCTCCACCTGCTCGGCCGCGACGGCATGTCGTGCATCACGTGCCACTCGTACCGCGACTGGCCGCCCGCCGGATCGCCGGGGCCGTCGCTGACGGCGTTCGCCGAGCGGCTGCGCTACGCGTGGTGGCGCGCGTACGTCCAGGCGCCGGCCCGCTACAAGCCGGGGACCCGGATGCCGTCGTTCGCGATCGGCCGCCGGAGCACGGTCGGGAACGTGCTCGACGGCGACATCTACCGCCAGGGGGACGCGATGTGGGCCGCGTTCACGCTCGGCGAGGAGATGCCGCCGCCGGAGGGGATCCGTCCCGCGTCGAGCCTGAAGATCACGGTCCGCGACCGGACGGTCGTGCTCCGAACGTTCCTCGAGCACGCGGGGTCGCGCGGCATCGCCGTCGGCTTCCCGGTCGGGATCCACGTCGGGTTCGACGCCGAGGCGTGCCGGCTCGCCGACGCGTGGCGCGGCGACTTCCTCGACGCGTCGGGCGCCTGGGCCGGACGCGGCGGTCAGGTCGCGGGCGGGCGCGGCCCCGACGTCTGGATCGGGCCGCCCGGGCCGCCGATCGTCTTCGGCGAGCGCCCGGAGACGTGGCCGCGCGCGATCGGACGGGAGGCGGGGTACCGGTTCCGCGGCTACCTCCTCGACGAGGAGGGGACCCCGACGTTCCGGTACGAGGTCGACGGCGTCGAGGTCCGCGAACGGATCGAACCGCGGCGCACGCCGCGCGATCGGCTGCTCCGGACGTTCGAGCTGGCGGGCGCCGCCGGACGGACGGCGTGGCTGAACGCCGGACCGGGCGAACACCGGGTCGAGGCGGCCGAGGCGGCGACCGTCACCGCGCATCCGCGAGACGACGGCGGGACCTGGCTCGAGGTCGTCCTCGAGGACGGGGCGCCGCGCGCGCGCTTCACCGTGGAGGTCGGACTGTGAGCGCTCCCCATCTCCTCCTCTCGCTCGCCCTCCTCGCGGCGCCCGGACCGGACGACGAGCCGGTCGTGATCGGCGGCCACCCGTACGTGAAGCTCGACACCCGGGAGGCGACCCTCCAGCGGATGCTCGACCGGCTCACCCCCGAGAAGGGGCGCTGGGGGACGTGGCACCGGCTGTCGCCGTTCCCGTACGCCGGCCACGGTCTCGGCGACCTCTACACGCCGCACTCGCCGGAGGACGAGCTCGGGCGGATGGCGCACGACGGGCCCGGACCGGACCTCGACCGGGTCCACGTCGGCAAGGACGGCGTCGAGTGCCGCTGGACGAGGATCGACGACGTGCCGGGCCGCCGGGTCGACCTGCTCGTGCACGACGACCCGGCCCTGAACGAGAACGTGGTCGCCTACCTCCACGTCCCGGTCGAGGTCGACGAGGAGCGCTCGTACGTCCTCCCGATGGGGTCGGACGACGGCCTCCTCGTCTGGCTCAACGGCCGGCTGATCTGGGAGAAGGACGTCCCGCGCGGCCTGAACCCGGTCGAGGACCAGGTCCGGTTCGACTTCCTCCCCGGGACGAACCACGTCCTGTTCAAGATCGACCAGGGGGCGGGCGGCTTCGACTTCCAGATCGCCACCCGCGACCCGATCGACACGGTCCTCGACGCGCACCTCTTCCATCAGCTCGACCGGGACTTCCCGCCGTCGCCGGAGCGGGTCCACTACCGGATCCTGACCCACCCGATCCCGAACGACGTCGTGCTCGAGGTCGGCGGGCTCGCGTTCTACGGGGAGGACGCGAAGCCGGTCGTCACGACGCGGCGCGGCGACGTCTTCCTGGTCGAGGGCGCGTACGGCGAGCCGCCGCTCGACGCGCGGTTCGTCCCGTTCGCGACCGGCCTCCACGAGGCGCTCGGCGCGGCGGTGAGGGAGGACGAGGACGGCGAGGCGATCTACGTGGTGCAGCGCGGCGAGCTGACCCGCCTCCTCGACCGGGACGGCGACGACCGGGCGGACGTCTACGAGACGTTCTGCGACGACTGGGGCGTGTCGGGGAACTACCACGAGTTCGCGTTCGGGCCGAAGTTCGACCGGAACGGCGACGCGTGGGTGACGCTGAACGTCGGGTTCTGCGGCGCGCTCGGCAAGGCGGTCGTCCCCCACCGCGGCGCGTGCCTGAGGATCGACCGCGCGGGGCGCGCGACCTGGGTCTGCGACGGACTCCGCTCGCCGAACGGCATCGCCGAGTGGAACGACGGCGCGATGTTCTACGTCGACAACCAGGGGGACTACGTCGGCACGAACCGTCTGTCGTGGCTGAAGCCCGGGGCGTGGCACGGCCACCCCGCGTCGCTCCGCTGGCGCGAGGAGCTCGCCGACGGCGAGCGGCCGCCGCGGCAGCCGGCGTCGGTCTGGTTCCCGTACGACCGCATGGGGCGCTCGGCGTCCGACGTCGCCCTCGACACGACCGGCGGCCGGTTCGGGCCGTTCGAGGGGCAGTTCTTCGTCGGCGACCAGTTCCACCCCGTCGTCATGCGGGTGACGCTCGAGCGGGTGAACGGCCACTACCAGGGGGCGTGCTACCCGTTCCTCTCCGGCTTCGGCTGCGGCAACAACCGGGTCGCGTTCGCGCCGGACGGCTCGATGTTCGTCGGGCAGACCGACCGCGGCTGGGTCTCGTCGGGGCGGAGGCGGTACGGCCTGGAGCGGGCGGTCTACACCGGCGTCCTCCCGTTCGAGATGCACGAGGTGACCGCGACCGAGGACGGGTTCCGGGTGACGTTCACGAAGGACGTCGACCCGGAGACGGCGGGCGATCCGGCGTCGTACCGGGCGATCTCCTGGACGTACGAGTACCACGCCGCGTACGGCGCGCCGGAGGACGACAAGAGGACGCTCGCGGTCCGGTCGGTCGAGGTCGAGGGGCCGCGCGCGGTGCGAATCGTCGTCGACCCGCTCCGGGCGGGGTACGTGCACGAGGTCCGGACGGACGGCGTCCGATCGGCCGACGGCGATCCTCCGCTCCACCCCGAGGCGTTCTACACGCTGATCGAGGTCCCCGGCCGGGAGTAGGACGCCCGTGACGGCGGGTTCCCTGCGCGTCGGACGGTGACGCTCGACGGTTCGCACCCGCCGCGGGCCGGCGCGCTCGACGCCGGGAACCTCGGACGAGCGAGAACCGACGAGGCGGCCCGCGAAGGTTCAGTTCGACTCCTCCACGGTGAGCTCGAACGACTCCCGCACGGTCAGCCCGCCACCCTTCGCGGTGACCGTGACCTCCACGGCCTCGGCCGCCGGCGCGGTCGCGTCGGCCCGAAGCTCGTAGGTCTTCGCCGCGTCGCCACGCGGGATCGGGCCCGTCGTGATCGCGCGGACGCCCGCGGGGAGCCCGCTGAACCCGATGTCGACGGCCCCCTCGAAGCCGTCGCGCGTGATGGTGACCAGGACGTCGTCCGTCTCGCCCGGTGCGATGCGCTGGTCGGACTTCATCATCAGCGCCAGCGACGACTTGCCGGATGCGCTGGCGACCTCCTCCCGGTTGCACGAGGCCGTGGAGAGGAGGAGCAGGACGGACGCGAGAATGCCGATCGACTTCATGAGAGCCTCCTTCGGGCTGGGGCGCGACGAGCGCCCGTTCGTTCCGTTTCGTCTGGCAACCCTCGTGCCGTTCGCCCCGCGGCCTCTCGATGGGCTCCGAAGCGCGAGACAGCCGATTCGGAGCGACGGCGCCCGAGAGGATTCTCCAAACCTCCTCCCGGAGCCTCGTCCGCGCGACTCGAGCAGATCCCGCTCGGTCGGACCGATCGCCGCCGGTACCCTCGGTCGAATGTCCATCCTCGACCACGTCGGCCGCACGCCGCTCGTCCCCCTCGCCCGCGTCGCGGCCGCCGCCGCGGTGCCGGTCCTCGTGAAGTGCGAGTTCCTGAACCCCGGCGGCAGCCTGAAGGACCGGATCGCGGTCTCGATCGTCGCCGACGCGGAGGCGCGCGGGGCGCTCTCCCCCGGCGCGACGATCGTCGAGGGGACCGGCGGCAACACCGGCGTCGGCCTCGCGCTGGTCGCGGCCGTGAAGGGGTACCGCCTCGTCTGCGTCCTCCCGGAGAAGATGTCGCACGACAAGCGGCAGGCGCTCCGCCGGCTCGGCGCCGAGGTGATCGTCACCGAGGACGCGCCGCCGGACGACCCGAAGAACTTCAACCAGGTCGCCCGGCGCCTCGCGGAAGAGAACGGCTGGTTCCTCGCCGATCAGTTCCGGAACCCCGCCAACGTCGCCGCGCACGTCGAAACGACCGCGAACGAACTCCTCACCGACGTGGGCGGGCCGATCGGCGCCTTCGTGACGGGCGCCGGGACCGGCGGCACGATCACCGGCGTCGGCCGCGTCCTGAAGCGCGTCCAGCCCGACGCCCGCGTCGTCCTCGCCGATCCCGTCGGCTCGAAGCTCGCCGGCCTCGTCACCACCGGCTCCCCCACTCCCGACGCGAAGTACGGCCTCGAAGGGATGGGCGGCAGCGAGGTCCCCGAGATCATGGACCCCGCCGTCGTCGACGCCGTCGAGCGGGTCACCGACGACGAGGCGTTCGCGATGACCCGCCGCCTCGTCCGCGAGGAGGGCCTCCTCTGCGGCGGCTCGTCCGGGGCCGCGGTCGTCGCCGCCCTCCGCGTCGCGAGCGACCCGACCCTCGCCGGCCCGGTCGTGGCGGTGCTGGCCGACTCGTGGGACCGGTACTGGTCGAAGGAGTGGCTGGGGGAGGGGGAGCAACGAGAGCAAGGAGAGCAGGGGAGAGCAACGAGAGGGCGCTGACGCGGGACCGATGTCGCGGTGGTGTCCGACAGCACCGCTCGGTTTCACGAGCTTTGCCCGGGGGGGCCAGGGACTGGGGACTGGGGTGCCCGCGCTGGTGTCGGACACCGGTGCGCGGCTTCGTGAACTTTGCCGAGCAGAGTCGTTATGATCGACCTGTGGACTCGATGCCGGCGCGAGGGCCGGAACACACTTGACACGGCAAAGTCTCGTGTGCGATCGTCCCGGGATGCCCCGTCACCCTCCCTGGCCGGTCGTCGTGCTCGGAGTCCTCGCGATCCTCGGCGGATCGGTCGCGGTCTGGGTCGTGGAGACGATGCCGCCCGATCTCGAGCCGGACCTGCTCCCGTCACAGGTGCTCGCCCCGCCGGCCGCGGAGTTCGCCGGGGCGGTCGAGGGCGGACGCCGCGCGGCGCGCGACCTGGTGGCGTGGGAGAAGCTGCCGGGCCTCTCGCTGGCGGTGGCGGTCGACGGCGAGGTCGTCTGGGCGGAGGGGTTCCGGTACGCGGACCTGGAGAGCCGCGCGCCGATGACGCCCTCGACGCGGTTCCGGATCGGCGGCGTGACCGAGATGCTGACCGCGGCGGCCGTCGGCCGGCTGGTCGAGCGGGGACGCCTCGACCTCGACGCGCCGGTGCGGCGGTACGTGCCGGAGTTTCCCGAGAAGGAATGGCCGGTCCGCACGCGCGACCTCCTGTCCCACACCGCCGGCCTCCGCCCCCACCGCGGCGAGGGCGGGATCTTCGTCGGCCCGTCCTGCGCGGGAGACGCCGATCGGCTGGCGCGGTTCGCCGACGAGCCGCTCCGCTCCCGCCCGGGGACGGAGCGCCGCTACTCGACGTACGGGCTCTCGCTCGCCGGTGCGGTCGTCGCGGCGGCGGCGGAGGAGCCGTTCGTCGACTTCGTGCGGCGCGAACTGCTCGCGCCGCTCGGCCTGGACGACACGGCCCCCGACGTCGACGCCCGGATCGCCGCCGTCGACGCCCGCCCGTACTACCCGAGGCTGATGCTCGAGCCACGATTCGGCGTCCACGACGCGCCTCCGATCTACCCGTCGTGCCACCTCGCGGCGATCGGCTTCGTGTCGACCCCGATCGATCTCGTCCGCTTCGGCGCCGCCACGATCGACGGGACGGTGCTCGAACCCGCGACCGTCGAGAGCCTCTGGACGCCGGTGACCCTCGAGGACGGCACGGCGACCGGGCAGGGCCTCGGCTGGGCGATCCGCCACGTCCCCCTCGGCGCGGACGGCGACCTCGTCCGGATCGTCGGCCACGGCCTGAAGGGTGTCGTCGTGAAAGGGAGCCTCGGCGTCGAGACCGTCGGCGGCCAGGTCGCCGGCGCCACCACCACCCTGCTCCTCGTCCCGGAGCGCCGGATCGCGATCGCCGTCGCCGCGAACGTCTCCGGCGCGGAGAGCGTCCCACGCCTGGCGCTGCGCCTCTCGGACCTGTTCGCGCGGAGGGCGGAGGGCCGCTGACGCCGGGGGCGGGGGGCGCCGCACGCGTTGCGAGCCGCGCGGCGCCTACTCCGCGCTCGTGACGATGACCCTCGCGCTGCGTTGATACGTCAGGTACCAGAACGCCCACTCGATCATCACCGCGAGGCGGTTGCGGAAGCCGACGAGGAAGATGATGTGGACCAGCAGCCACATCCACCAGGCGACGATCCCCGACAGCTTCCACCGGCCGACCCGGGCCACGGCGGCGCGGCGGCCGATCGTCGCCATCATCCCCTTGTCGACGTAGCGGAACGGCTCGGGCGTCTCGCCGCGCACGGCGGCCTCGATCGCCTCCGCCGCGTACCGGCCCATCTGGATCGCGGCCGGCGCGACGCCGGGGACGTCGCCGTCCTCGCCCCGGACCGCCGCCGCGTCGCCGATCACGCGGATCTCGGGGTGGTCCGGCACGGAGAGGTCCGGCTCGACGAGCACCCGCCCGGCCCGATCGCACGGCGCGCCGAGCGTGCCGACCAGCGGGTGCGCCCGGATCCCCGCCGCCCAGAGGACGGTCCGGGAGACGATCCGCTCGTCGCCGAGGTCGACCCCGCCCGCGTCGATGCCGGTCACCCTCGTCGACGTCCAGAGCGTGACGCCGAGCCGCTCGAGCTGGGCCGCGGCCTTCGCCGAGAGCTCGGGCGGGTACGCCGGCAGCACGCGGTCCTCCCCCTCGACGAGGAGGACGCGCGTCTCCCTCGGGTCGAACGCGCGGAAGTTCCGGGCGAGCGTGTGGCGCGCGATCTCGGCGAGGGAACCGGCGAGCTCGACGCCGGTCGGCCCGCCGCCGACGACGACGAACGTCAGGTGCTCGCGGCGGCGCGCGACGTCCGGCTCGCGCTCGGCCCGCTCGTACGCGAGGAGGATCCGCCGCCGGATCTCCAGCGCGTCGCCGAGCGACTTCAGTCCCGGCGCGTGCTCCGCCCAGCCGTCGTTCCCGAAGTAGTGGTCGACGGCGCCGACCGCCAGGACGAGGTGGTCGTAGCCGACCCGACCGTCGGAGAGGACGACCTCCCTCGCCGCCGTGTCGACCTCCGTCGCCTCTCCGAGCAGGACCCGGACGTTCTCCTGGTGGCGGAGGATCTTCCGGATCGGCGCCGCGATGTCCGGCCCCGCGAGCGCCGCCGTCGCCACCTGGTAGAGGAGCGGCTGGAAGAGGTGGTGGTTCCGGCGGTCGACGATCGTGACGTCGACGTCGGCGCGCTTCAGACCGCGCGCGGCGTACAGCCCGCCGAACCCGCCGCCGACGATGACGACTCGCGGTCTGGACAACGCGTCCCCTCAGAGCTTCCGCACGCCGCCGCCGACGCGCGACAGATCGATCGTCACCTCGAGACCGCGCAGCAGCTCCGGCCGGGTGACCCGGGCCTCGGGCGCGCCGTCGTCCCCGGCCTCGACCTCGAGCCACGGCACCCGGTTCGCGGACCAGTCCGCCAACGCGGCGATCGGCACCCGGAGCGGCGCCCGGATCGGCCGGAGGAGGAGGGTCCCCTTCCGCCGGTCCAGCGCGACCCCGCCCGCGGCGTCGACGAGCGCCAGGAGCGCGACCCCGCGCGGGTAGTACGAGAGGTGCCGGTTGTACGGCGAGTCGCAGAACCCGGCCCAGTTCGGCACGTCCGGCGCCCGGGCCCGGACCTCCTGCAGCGCGGCGTAGCGCGAGACGCGGTCGAGCACGTCGTCCCCGAGGCCGACCGCGACGGCGTCGCGGAAGAGGTTCTGCGAGATCCAGACGTTCTCCTCGTGCTCGGCGTGGGCGTAGCCGAATCGACGCTCGCACCGCGCGGCCGCGACCCGGAGGTCCTGCCGGATCCGCGCCTCGTCGACCGGGAGCGGGAGCCCCGCCCGCAGGAGGTACGCGAGCCCGACCCCCGTGTACGAGTGCGCCGAGTCGACGCCGTCGACGACCGGCTCGGCGAGCGTCCGCTTCGCCCACGGGTCGACGAGCCCCGCCGACGCCGCGT
The DNA here is from genome assembly GCA_043101415.1 of Planctomycetota bacterium JB042. Lineage (GTDB taxonomy): Bacteria > Planctomycetota > B15-G4 > B15-G4 > JADJEK01 > JAUIEL01. The sequence goes on from JBICIB010000425.1 coordinate 12,387, forward strand.
CGATGCCGACCGCGTAGTGGTCGCCGCGCCACGCCTCCTCGTCGAGCGTCGCCCTCGTCGCCGCGACGCGCGCGCGCCACCGCTCGGCCGCCGCCGCGTCCCCGGCGAGGTCCGCCATCTCCGCGCCGGCCGCGAACGCCGCCGCCGCCTTCACCGCGAGGTACGTCTGCTCGCGCGCGAACTGCACCGCGGGCGACGCGTCGTCGATCGTGTTCGCCACCCCCGTCTCCGGGAACCCGTCGCCGTCCGCGTCGGACCGCTCGACGAACGCGAGGAGCCGTGAGACGAGCGGGAACCGCTCGCGGACGAACGCGTCGTCCCCCGTCGCCGTCCAGTACTGCAGGAGGAGGAGGACGTAGTTCGTGTTCTCCTCGACCGGCATGTCGTGCGAGTACGCCTGCGCGCCGACCAGGGCGTCCTTCCCCATGTCGTGGGCGAGGAACCCCTCCTCCCGCTCGAACCTCGTCCAGGCGACGAGGAGCTCGCGCAGGAGGTGCGGGGCGAACCAGACGTAGAACGGCGCCGCGTTGTACTCGACGTCGATGGTCGAGTGGAACCGGCAGTACCCCTCGAGGCAGGAGAACCAGACGTCCCCCTCCGCCGACTCGGCGCGGTACGTGTTCATCAGGAACGACGGGAGCGCGTGCGCCCAGAGCTCCCCGAACGCCGCCGGGAGGCCGTCGAGCAGTCCGTCGACGACGTCGCTCGCCGCGAACGCCTCGCCGCGCCGCCGCGCCGCCTCCTGCGCGACCTCGATGACGTTCGCGTGGCGCGCCGCGTACCGGTGACGCATCGGCTCGCCGTGCACCTCGAGCACCGCTCCCGCGACGTGCGCCGCGTAGACGATCTCGACCGCCGCCTTCTTCCGCTCCAGCAGGAGCGGCACCGACGCGACGATGCCGCCGGGCGTGGCGCCGAAGTTGGCGCGGGTGGTCCACGGCGACGGCGGGCCGTCGGGGTCGCCGACGAACAGCCCGAACGTCTCGACGCCGAGCGGCCGCTCGCGGCGGGCGGCGACGCCGCGGAACGGTTCGTCCACCCGGCCGACGAGCTTCGCCTGCGCGTCGGCCGCGGGGAGGAAGAGCTCGACGTCGACGACGCGCGGCGGCGCGGCGGCCGGACGGCGCACCGCGAACTCGACGTGGATCGCCGGCAGCGACGCCAGCATCAGGTCGCCGGGGACGAACGGAGCGCGGAGCGTGATCGTCCCCTCGAGCCCGTCGAACCGGACGTCGTACGCCACGGAGGTCGCGGTCCGGCGCTCGACGACCTCGTCGAACGGCGCCGTCCCCTCCGCCGCCCCGGCGACCGGGAGCACGAACCGCCCCGCGCCGGTCCGGAAGCCGAGGATCGCCGGCTGCGGCGGCTCGTGGAACTTCCCGAACGCCGAGGTCTCGACGTCCCCCCACTGCGGCCGGAGGTCGAGCAGGAAGCGCGAGCCGAACCGGGCCAGGATCACCTCCCCGAGCCCCGACTCCTCCGACTCGGACGGCAGGTCGCGCTCGCCGCCGCAGTCGACGAAGAGCGAGCGGCCGTTCCCCTCGACGGCGATCCACGCGGCCGCGGCGTCGAGCCGCTCCGCCTCGAACCAGACGTTCAGGCCGTTGTCGAACGCCTTCGCCTCGACCCGGACGACCTTCACCGACGGCGCGGGCCCCGCGGCCTCGACGAGGTCGATCGACTCCACGACCGGCTTGCCGTTGATCCGGACCGAGAACCTCCGCGCGCCCGCCTTCTCGTACAGCAGCTCCGGCAGGCCGATCTCGACGCCGTACGTCCCCCTCGGGACCTCGATGCGGTAGCCGAACTTCCGCCCCTCGCGCGCGGTCTGCAGGGCGGGGTGCTCGCGGCGGAGCGCGCCGGGGAGCGGCCGGGTGAGCGCGCGCGCGCGGCCGAGGCGTTCGCCGACCGCCGCGGCGTCGGCGGGCCGGTCGCCGTCGGGCCCGTTCGGGAGCGCGGCGGCGAACGGGGAGAGGAGGGAGAGGAGGAGCACGGAGGAGATCATCGCGGCCCGGCATGGTACAGGAGGAGCGCCGGTCCGCCCGCGGACCGCGGTTTTCCCGCAAGCCTCGCCGCGGCCGCGTCGTCCCATGGCGGAGCGCGCCTCCGGAGACCCCCATGTTCGCTCCGATCCTCCTCGCCGCCTCGATCGCCTCCGGCGCGGTCGACGGCCCCGCGCTCGCCGCGGTCGAGTTCCGGCCGCCGCCGGGGCTCCGCGCCGTCGACGCGCGACCGCCGGCGCTCTGGGAGGGGGTGGTCCTCGAGGGGACGGCGGAGCGCGCGCGCATGGTCCTGTTCGTCGTCCCCGCTCCTTTCTCGGCGAGCCGGCCCGAACGGATCGAGGCGGCGCTCGAGGTCGCCGCCGTCTACGCGCGTCCGCTCGGGGGGGACGCGATCGGGGAGACGGACGACGTCGAGGCGATCGACGGGTTCGAGCTCGAGGTCTCGTCCGGCCTCGAGACGGTGCGCCTGGTGCTCGCGCGGCTCGACGGGCGGACCGCCGGGCTCGTCCTGACGGGCGTGGCCGAGGAGGTCGACCGCCTCGCCGCCGAGCAGCGAGCGGCCGCGCGGTCGATCCGCTCGTCGACGCGCATCCACCCGCCGCTCCCCGACGAGGCGGTGCGGGACGGCCGGCTCGGCTGTTCGTTCCGGCCGCCGATCGGGTTCGAGGCGGACGCCCCCGCCGACCCGGGCGCGCCGCGGCGCTTCGCCCTCCCTCCGTACCTCGGGATCCCCGCCTCGGTCGACCTGTCGGTCCTCGACGCGTTCGTCGACGCGCCGTTCGAGGAGGCCGCGGCCGCGCTCCGAGGGACGCTCGCCTCGGAGGGCGAGACCGGCGACGCGGAGCTCGGTCGGCTCGGACCGCTCCCGGCGTTCCGGGTCGATCACGTCTCGGGCGACGGCCGGCGCCACCGGGTGCATTGCGTCGAGCTCCACGGACGGCGCCTCCTGCTGACCTACACCGCGCCCGCGCACGCGTTCGCGCGGTTCGAGCCGGCGTTCACCGAGTCGGCCGCGACGTTCGCGGCCGCCGACCGGGAGCTCGCGGTCGCGCTCGCGCCGGCGGTCTCCGACGACCGGCTCGGCTTCAGCCTCCGGCCGCCGCTCCGGTTCGAGGC
>JBICIB010000426.1:0-10008 GCA_043101415.1 Planctomycetota bacterium JB042
CAAACGCATCGCGCGAGGACGTGAGCGGGTCGGAGACACCTCCTCCGCCCGCCCCCCGCCGTGGCAAACGCGAAGACGTCCCCGAACGCGTTCCAAGCCGCGCAGCGCTACGGCACTGTCACCTCAACCCCGCCCGTCGCCGTGAACCCGGCGAGCCCGAGCGAGTCCTGCACCAGCATCTGCGAGGTGAAGACGAGCCCGGACGATCCGAGCGGCATCGCGGCCGCCAGCGTGAACGTGCCGTTCCCCGGCCCCGCGCCGCCGATCGGGACGATCGGTTGGAACGGCGAGACCGGCGCCACCAGGAGCGAGCACCCGGAGAGGCCGATCGGCACCGAGGTCTCGATCGCGCCGAACAGGACCATCGCCAGGCTCCCGCCGAGCGCGTCCTCCAGCTTCAAGCCGAACGCGGTCCCCGGCGTCGCGTCTCCCAGCACGACCAGCTTCGGCGTGAAGCCGCCCGAGCCCGGACACCCCTCCCCGTAGTAACGGACGTTGCTGCCGACGCCGGCGAGGAACGCGACGGCGTTCAGCCCGAACTTCCCGTTCTCGTTCAACGGCGCGTACGTCGCGGTCTGGTTCGACACCATGTCGATGTCCGCGATGACGACGAGCCGGCCGCAGCCCGGGCCGTACTCGCCGGCGTTCCAGTACGCCGACGTCACCTCGCCCGACGTGTTCGTGCCGCCGACGTGCCCGTTGTGCGCCGCGATGTCGACGGGGTTGAGCTGCCCGGTCGACCCCCACTGGAGGACCCCCGCCGCGGTCCCGAACGGACCGTCGAAGAACGGCTCGACGCCGTTCGAAGGCGTGGCGTTCGAACCGGCGAACGTCGGGACCCCGAGCGCCTCTCCGATCGGGTCGTAGGTGCTGCTGTCCTGGAACAGGATCAGGTGCCCCCCGCTCTGGAACCACTGCACCACCGCGGCGACGGCGGCCGGGGGCGCGTCGGTGTCCTTCCACCACGACGCGACGAACGCGTCGAGCGGCGCGAGCGCGGCGGCGTCGATCGTCGACAGGTTCGCGGTCTGGATCACGATCGGCACCGGCCCGGCGCCGAAGTGCGAGACGTCGGTGAGCGCGTTCCGGAACGGCAGGACGTTGGTGCCGCCGTCCCACGACCAGCTCGTGCTCGACGAGGTGAGGGACGCGGCCGGTCCCCCGATCACGAACTGCCCCTCGGCGGGGGCGCTCGACAGGAAGACGCCGACTCCGACCGTCAGCATCCGGACGAGAAACGCGACGCGCATGGGGTCTCCGTACGCGGTCCGAGGCACCGTCCTTCCGTCCCCATGGTACGGGAACGGAAGGCGGGCGATGGACGGGACAGAGGCCGCGCCCCTCAATCCTCCGCCGGCCGCGCCGGTCCGTCCTCCCGAACCGGACCCGGCTCGGGGTCCGGGTCCTCGTCGCCCGGCCCGCCGTCGTCCCCGGCGGCGCTCCGCGTCCGCGCCTCGACGTACAGCTTCTCGGTCGGGTACGCGAACTCGATGCCCGCCGCCCCGAACCGTTCGAGCAGGGCGAGGTTCAGCTCGCCGTCCCGCCGCTTCGCCTCCCAGTAGTCGTCGGTGCCGTGGTGCACCTCGACCACGATCCGCAGGGAATGCTCTCCGAACTCCTCGAACGCGACCCGATCGCCGTGCGCCGGCGAGAGGTCGTCGCGCTCGTCGAGGACGGCGCGCACGATCTCCAGCGCCTCCTTCACCTTCGCCGGGGGGGTCTCGTACACGAGGTCGAGGCGGAACCGCCGGCGGACGAACGGCCGGTCCGAGACGTTCTCGACCGTCTCGCGGACGATGTCGGCGTTCGGGATCGTGACCCGGTGGCCGTCGAGGGTCCGGAGCTGCGTCGAGCGGAAGCCGATCTCCTCGATCGTCCCGAAGTACCCCTTGAAGACGACCAGGTCGCCGCGCTTGAACGGCCGGTCCCCGTAGATCGTGAACGAGCCGAACAGGTTCTTCAGCGAGTCCTGCGCCGCGAGCGAGACGCCGAGCGCGACGATCCCGAGGCCGGCGAGGAGCGACCGCACGTCCATGTCGAGCACGACCTCGGTCACGAACAGCGCGAGCACGACGAGCAGGAAGAGGCGCAGGCTCTTCCGGACCAGGTCGACCGCGTCGTCGTCGGCCGTGCCGCGCGTGCGGAGCGCCACCCAGCCGAGGCCGCTGGCGAGGAGGTCGCAGAGGTTCCACCCGAGCCAGAACCCGGCGCAGGAGAAGAGGAGCCGGACGATCGTCCAGAGGAAGTCGGCCGCCGGAACCGGCACCCAGACGAACGTCAACCCGACGGCGACGCCGACCGTCGCCGCGCCGAAGTAGAGCGGGCCGCGGAGGGCGTCGACGATCCGGCGCACCGGGAACCGGACGCGGTCGGCGAGCGGTCCGCTCAGCAGCCGCAGCAGCCCGACCACCGAGCCGGCCGCGACGATCCCGCCCACGATGCTGAGGAAGAGGAGCAGCCAGCGGTGGAGCGGGTTCCGCACGACGAGCGTGTACTCGAACAGTCGCGAGACGTACGAGATCGAGTCGTCCGATTCCTCGGGCGCGGGCGGCGGTTCGGCCCCCTTGGCGCGAGCGTCGAGCGCCTCCTCCAGCGACGCCAGCGCGCTCTCCCGCGCGTCCGCGAACGTCTTCGTCACCTCGTCGAGCGTGAGCGCGCCGTCCCCCTGCAGCTCTCCGACGAGCTCGGTCAGCGTCTCTCGGAACCGCCCGGTCGCGGCGCTCGCCAGCTCGGCGGCCGCGGCCGCGTCGAGCTCGGGACTGCCGTCCGCCATCCGCTCCGCCGCGGCCCGGGCCGCCTCGGCGAACGACCGGACCGCGGTCTCGATCGACTCGTCGCCGTCGACGCGCTGCGCCGGCGCCGACTCCCCCTGGTCGAGGATCTTCGACGTCTGCGCCGGGGCCGGCGACGCGAACGCGCCCGCGACCGACAGGGAGACGAGGAGGAGCAGCGGGCGGAGGCGCGTGGGGCGCGAACTCCCGGACCGACGGCGGCGCCGCACCGGCTCAGTCGCCGGTCGAGGCCGAGGCGTCCGCCGACCACTCCGTGCGCGGGTGCGGCTCGTAGAAGAGCGTCCCGGCCCCCGCCTCGAGGTTGAAGAGGCGCCCCCGCAGCCCGAGCACGCCGACGTCGAGGCCGACGACCGGCCAGATGTCGATCGCGGCGATCTCTCCGGTGTGCTTCCCGCCGCGGAAGAGGTGCGCGGAGAGGATGGCGCCGTCGTACTCGGGGAGGCTCCCGATCGTCCCGAACGCGTTCCCCCACCCCTGCCACTGGAACTCGGGCGGCTCGGCGTCGCTGCCGACGCGGAACGAGACGCAGCCGCCGAGCACGGACAGGACGAGCAGCAGAACGGTGAAGCGGACCATCGATCGACCTCCGGGGAAAGGGAACGGCTCGGAGAGCGAGGACGATCGTAGAGACTCCCGCCGGCGGGGCACCGACCGCCGGGTACCATGCCCCCGATGTCCGAGGTGACGACCCTCCTGCGGCGGCTCGACGAGGGCGACCGCGCCGCGTTCCACGAGCTGGTGCCGCTGGTCTACGCCGAGCTCCGGCGGATCGCCGACGCGCAGATGGCGCGCCAGGCCGGCGACCACACCCTGCAGCCGACCGCCCTGGTGAACGAGGCGTTCCTGAAGCTCGCGGGGCCGGGAGACGCGTCGTTCGAGAGCAAGAGCCACTTCCTCGCCGCCGCCGCCCGCGCGATGCGGACGGTGCTGATCGACCACGCCCGGGCGAAGGCGACGGCGAAGCGGACCGGCAAGCGAGAGCCGCTGGTCCTCGAAGGCCTCCCGATCCCGGTCTCCGCCACCCCCGAACGCCTCCTCGCGCTCGACGAGGAGCTCGGCCGGCTCGCCGAACTCGACGAGCCCCTGGCGCGGATCGTCGAACTCCGCTTCTTCGGCGGCCTCTCGGTCGAGGAGGCGGCGCACGTCCTCGAGGTCTCGACGCAGTCGATCGTCCGCGGCTGGCGCACGGCCCGGGCGTGGCTCGCCGCGCGCCTGCCGTGACGCGAGCGGTCAGCCGTCGTCGGTCTGGTCGAGCCGGGCTCGGATCCCCTGGACCGTCCGGAGCGCCGGATGGTCGGCGGGGTAGTGGTCGCTCGCGTCCTTCAGCCAGACGTCGAGATGCAGACGCGCCTCTTCGATCCGCCCGGTGCGCCGGAGCCCCTCGGAGTAGATCAATCGATGGGTCGACCACCGGAGCGGCCCCTCCGGCAGGTCCCGGTCGAGCCGGAACACGGCGTCGTAGTGCGCCATCCCCTCCTCCTCGCGGTCGCAGTGGATCAGCGCGTTCGCCAGGTTCAGGCGGTTCACGAGCGCGTGGTGATGCTCCTCGCCGTACAGGTCGACCACCTCCCGATACCCCTGCGCGAACATCTCGACCGCCTCCTGCGCGCGCCCCTGTTCGATGAGGAAGCCGGCGTACTGGTTCGGGAAGTTCGGCAGCACGAGGTCCGGCCGGGAGTGCTGCCGGCGCGCCCGGCCGAGCTGGACGAAGAGCTGTTCCGCCTCCTCGGCGTGCCCGGCCTGTCCGAGCTGCGCCGCGAGCGTGAGCTGCGCCGTCAGGACCCGGGGATCGGCCGAGGCGTACCTCGATCGCCGCTCCTCCGTCGCCTCGCGCGCCACCCTCAACCCCTCCTCGACCCGCCCGACCTCGAACAGCGTGACGGCGTAGTTCAGGAGGTGCGCCGTCAGCTTGTCGGAGTCCCCCCGCAGATAGCGCCGCACGAGCGGGAGGATCCGTTCCAGGATCTCGAGCGCCTCGTCGTTCCGTCCGCGCTGCGAGGCGAGCCTCGCGAGCGAGGAGAGCATCGCCACGTGCGCGTACGAGTCGGTCCCCCACGCGGCCTCGATCAGTTCGGTCGCACGAAGGAGATGCTGCTCCGCCTCCGGGTAGCGGCCGAGCGCGAGGTACGCCTCCCCGATCGTGTCGTGCAGCATCGCCGCCTCCGGCGACCGCTCGCCGAACCGCACCGGCAGCTCGCCGGCGGCCCAGTCGAGCAGCTCGCGCACCGTCGGCTCGGGCCCCTCCGCCACCTCCGGCCGAGCGAGCGTCAGCATGTCGGCCAGGAACTGCGACACGCGGCCGCGCGACGCCGCCTCCGCCTCCGCCCGCTGGAACTGGTCGAGCGACACGGCGGCGCCGACGACGACCGCGATCACCACCGCCGCGCCGAGCGCGACCGCCGCCCGGTTCCGCCGGACGAACTTCCGCAGCCGATAGATCGGACCGGGAGGACCCGCCGAGACGGGGAGGTCCTCGAGGTGGCGACGGACGTCGTCGGCGAGCGCGGCGGGCGAGGCGTAGCGACGCTCCGGATCCTTCTCGAGCGCGCGGAGGCAGATCCACTCGAGGTCCCCGCGGAGCGTCGGGTCGACCTCCCCCGGCCGCGTCGGCTGTTCGTCTCGGATCGCCGCCACCGCCTCGCCGAGCGAGCGCCCGTCGAGCGCGATCGGCTTCCGACCGCAGAGGAGCTCGTACAGCACGACGCCGAGCGCGTAGACGTCGGTCCGGACGTCGACCTCGTCGCTCGGCCCGGCGACCTGCTCGGGGCTCATGTACGCCAGCGTCCCCATCAGCTCGCCGGCCGACGTCCGCGGCGCGGTCACCTCCGGGTCGAGCGCCCGCGCCACGCCGAAGTCGATCCCCTTCGGGTTCCCCTCGCCGTCGACGAGGAGGTTCTGCGGCTTCAGGTCCCGGTGAAGGACGCCGCGATCGTGACCGTGCTGGACCGCGTCGCAGATCTCGCGAAACCGAAGCAGCGACGCGGCGCGCGACGGCCGCTCCCGCTCGACCCAGTCCCGGATCGTCCGCGCCCCCTCGACGTACTCCATCGCGAAGTAGGGCGTCGGCCCCTCCCCCTCCGAGCGGAACGTCCCGACCGCGTAGACCCGGGCGATCGCGGGATGCTCGAGTCGGGCGAGGAGTCGAGACTCCCACCGGAACCGCTCGCGCGCCTCCTCGGAGGCGAACGAGTCGCGCAGCGTCTTCAGCGCCACGACCCGGCGCGGCTCGTCCTGCTCCGCCTCGAAGACGGTCCCCATGCCGCCCGACCCGATGACCCGCCGGATCGTGAACTCGCCGATCCGCCGGCCCACGACCCGGCTCTCGACCGTCGACTCCCTCGCCTCGTCGAGCGCGCGGACCCAGGAGTCGAGCAGCTCGTCCCCGCCCTCCTCCGCGTCGAGCAGCGCGGCGACCTCCCCGAAGAGCGCGTCGTCCCCCTCCGTCCGGAGACGGGCGACGCGGAGCGCCTCTTCGCGAGGCAACCCCTCGACCTCCTCGAAGATCGCGCGCACCCGCGCGAAGCGATCGGTGTCCATGGCTGCGCCTCCGGCCGAGGATCGAAGGAGACCGGTTTATAGGAAGGAAGGAGAGGAAGGAAAGGAAGGAGAGGAACGAGAGGGCGCTGACGCGGAGGTTCGGCATCGGCGCCGGGACACGAGACTCGCCCATCCCATCGGTCCCTACCGGCCCGTCAGCCGCGGAGGAACTCCAGCAGATCTCGGTTGAGCCGATCCTTGTGCGTGTCGGTGAGACCGTGCGGTCCGCCCTCGTAGACGACGAGCCTGCTCCCCTCGATGAGCTGGTGCGCGGCTCGGGCGCAGTCGACCGGGACCACTTGATCGTCGTCACCGTGCAGGATGAGCGTCGGCACGTCGAACCGCTTCAGATCCGATCGGAAGTCCGTCTCCGAGAACGCCCGGATGGAGTCGAACGCGTTCTTGTGCCCCGCCTGCATCCCCTGGCTCCGGAACGAGTCGATCAGACCCTGCGACACGGTCGCGCCCGGCCGGTTGAAGCCGAAGAACGGACCCGAGGCGAGGTCGAGGTAGAGCTGCGAGCGGTTCTCGAGCGACGACCGGCGGAGTCCGTCGAAGACCTCGACCGGCGTGCCCGCGGGGTTGTCGGGAGTCTGGAGCATCAGCGGCGTGACGGCGCCGACGAGCACCACCGCCTTCACGCGGCCCGTGCCGTGGCGGCCGACGTAGCGCGCCACCTCGCCGCCGCCGGTGGAGAAGCCGACCAGCGTCACGTCGCGCAGGTCGAGCGTCCGGATCACCGTCGCCAGGTCGTCGGCGTAGTGGTCCATGTCGTTGCCGTCCCAAGGCTGACTGGAGCGGCCGTGCCCGCGGCGGTCGTGCGCGACGACGCGGTAGCCCCGATCCGCGAGGAAGAGCATCTGCGACTCCCAGCTGTCCGAGTTCAGCGGCCAGCCGTGGCTGAAGACGACGACGGGGCCGTCCTTCGGGCCCCAGTCCTTGTGATGGAGCAGCACGCCGTCGGGCGTCGTGAGGGGGCCGGACCCGCGCCCGAGCGCCGGCACGGCCTCCGCCGTGGGGGCGGCCGACGCGGCCAGGGCGCCGGACGACGTCTGGGCACATCCGAGGAGGCCGGCGGCCGAGGCGCCGGCGAGGACGAGGATCGAGGATCGAAGCGACATGACGTGTGTCTCCTGCTCCGGCGGACCGGAGCGGTGATGAGGGTTCGAGGCTAGGTCGTCGGCACGGTGCCGCCGTCGATCACGTGGTCGGCCCCGTGGATCGACGCGGCGCGGTCGGAGGCGAGGAACGCCACGAGCTCGGCGACCTCCTCGGGGAACGCGGGTCGCCCGATCGGGATCCCGCCGATCCCGTCGACGATGACCTGGCGCGCCGCGGCCTCGTCGATCTCCCTGCTCCCGGCGAGCCGATGGATCATGTCGCGGGCGGCGGGCGTCTCGACGAAGCCCGGCGACACGGTGTTGACCCGCACGCCGCGCGGTCCGACCTCGTTCGCGAGCCCCTTGCTGTAGGTGCGCATCGCCGCCTTCGCCGCCGCATAGGCGAGCGTGGAGTCGTGCAGCGGGAGGCGATGCATGATCGAAGAGACGTGGACGACGACGCCGCGGCCGCGCTCGACCATGCCGGGGACCAACGCTCGGTCGAACCGAACGGCGGACATCAGGTTGATGTCGAGCGCCTTCGTCCACGCCTCGTCGGTCAACACTCCGAACCCGCCGCTCGGCGCGTCGGAGCCGCCGACGCAGTCGACGAGGATGTCGACGCCCCCCCACTCCGCGAGCACGCGCCCGACGACGTCTTCGACGCCGCCCGCGGTGCCCACGTCCGCTCGAACGAACAGGGTCGGATGCAGACCTTCGACCCGCGGGGATCGCGCGGTGGTCGCCACCGCCGCCCCGCCCGCCAGCAATCGGCGGACGATCGCCTCGCCGATGCCCTTCGTGCCGCCGGTGACGAGGGCCCGCCGATCGTGGAACTCGTCCGCGGCGGGAGGGAGGCTCGGCGCGGGGCTCACGGTGTCACCTCCAGCGACGAGATCCGGTCGCCCTCGAGGACGAAGTGATGACGCAGCTCGGTCGGACTCCCCGGGAACTCGCCCGAGACGCGGGCACGGACGACGACCGCCTCGCCGCTCACGAAGGCCTCGAGCGGCTCCACGACGTACGGGGCCGTCGCGTTCGCCTCGCGATGCCACGCCTCGATGGCGGCCACCCCCCGGTGCTCCCGTCCCTCGTCCCGGACGACCGCCCCCGCGTCGAAGCACCGGGCGAGCGCCCGGGCGTCCTTCGCCTTCTCCGCCTCCAGGTACGCCGCGACCGGGCGTGGCACATCGATGTTCATGGGGACCTCCGGTTCGGGCGACTTCTCGATCTCGACAGCGCGTGGAGATTAGGCCGGGCGTTCTGGACGATCTATGCTCGAGAGTCCGTGTTCATGGTCCAGAACGCCAGCGAGGTCGGTCCGTCATGGACGTGCTCTCCGAGGTGATGTCGCTCCTCCGGACGCAGGGAGAGCTGTACGGCCGGCTCGAGTTCTCCGCGCCGTTCGGCCTGCGGTTTCCGGGGAACGAGGGGGTCTGTCTCGTCGTCACGCGCGGCTCGTGCTTGCTGGCGGTCGACGACGGCGCACCCATCCCGCTCGTCGGCGGCGACTTCGTGTTCCTGCCGGCCCCCGAGACGTACACGCTGCTCAGCGGCCCGAGGGAGCGCGTTCGCTCCGCGATCGACCTCGTGAAGCCGGAGGAGTTCCGCCGGTCGCGACTCATCACCCACGGCGGGGACGGGGTGCCGACCTCGGTCATCGCCGGGTGCTTCACGTTCGCGTCGCCGGAGAGCGAGATGCTCGTCGAGCACCTGCCGGCGGTCGTCCACCTGCCGGCGTCGTCGCACGAGTCGCCGTGGTTCGGCTCGACGCTCCAGCACCTCGCGGCCGAGTCCCTGGGCGACCATCCCGGCTCGGCCGCGATCGTGGACCGACTCGCGGAGGTGCTGTTCGTCCAGGCGATGCGGAGCCAGATCCGGACGATGCTCGGGGACGAGAGCCCGAGCTGGCTTCGCGCGATCGTCGACCCGCAGATCGGCGAGGCGCTGCGGCTGATGCATGCCGAGCCGAGCCGAAACTGGACGGTGACGACGCTCGCCCGAGGCGTCTCCATGTCGCGGTCGGCGTTCGCCGAGCGATTCCGCCGGCTCGTCGGGGAGACGCCGCTGGGTCACCTCACCCGATGGCGCATGGTCCGCGCCGCCGCCCTGCTGCGCGAGCACCGGCCCGCCAAGATGGCCGCCGTCGCCGCGGCCGTCGGCTACGAGTCGGAGAGTTCGTTCGGCAAGGTCTTCAAGCGCGTGATGGGCCTCTCGCCGGGAGGGTACCGTCGGCACCATCGCCGGGACGAACCCGGGGAAGCAACGAGAGCAAGAGAGAGCACGGGAGAGCAGGAGAGAGCAGGAGAGAGGGCGCTGACGCGGAGGACCGACGACGGTGACAGGACTCCGCGGCAGCGCCCTCCCATGGGTCCTCACCGGACTCCCCCTTTCCATCCCGGAAGCGGGTGAGGAAGTCCGAAGCCGGCGAGGCGGGGGGGCGGGCGGAGGAGGCTTCTCCGAGAGCGACCCCGCAGCGCGACTCGTCCCTTCGCGGAGACCACGCCCGACGCATCGCGCGAGGACGTGAGCGGGTCGGAGACACCTCCCCGTCTCGTCCTCCGCCGTGGCGAACGCGC
>JBICIB010000427.1:0-4358 GCA_043101415.1 Planctomycetota bacterium JB042
GACGATTCGTGGAACGACAGAAGGACGAGGCGGAGAGCGCTTCATGACCCGGCACATCTTCATCACGGGCGGCGTCGTCTCGTCGCTCGGCAAGGGGCTGACCACGGCGAGCATCGGCCTCCTCCTCGAGAGCCGCGGCCTGCGCGTCCGGATCCAGAAGCTCGACCCGTACCTCAACGTCGACCCGGGGACGATGAACCCGTTCCAGCACGGCGAGGTGTACGTGCTCGACGACGGGACCGAGACCGACCTCGACCTCGGCCACTACGAGCGGTTCACCAACTCGCCGCTCTCCCGCGCGAGCAACGTCACGTCCGGTCGGATCTACCAGGAGGTCCTCCGGAAGGAGCGCGCCGGGGAGTATCTCGGCGACACGGTCCAGGTGATCCCGCACGTCACCGACGAGATCAAGAAGTGCGTCGCGGCGCTCGCGGGCCCGGACGTCGACGTGGTGCTGACCGAGATCGGCGGCACGGTCGGCGACATCGAGAGCCACCCGTACCTCGAGGCGATCCGCCAGTTCCGTCTCGACGTCGGGCGCGAGAACGTGATGTACGTGCACATGACGCTGCTGCCGTACCTCCGCGCCAACGGCGAGATGAAGACGAAGCCGACCCAGCAGTCGGTCGGCAAGCTGCGCGAGATCGGCATCCAGCCGGACGTCCTGATCTGCCGCTGCGAGAAGCCGATCACCGACGACCTGAAGCGGAAGATCTCGCTCTTCTGCAACGTCGAGCCGCACGAGGTGATCGAGGAGAAGGACGTCGACCACTCGATCTACGAGGTCCCGCTGGTGCTGCAGGAGCAGGGGCTCGACGCGCTGATCACGAAGAAGCTCTCCCTCCCCGACGCGGAGACCGACACCCGCTCGTGGCGCGACATGGTCGAGGTCCTGAAGCACCCGGACGCCGAGGTCGAGATCGCGGTCGTCGGCAAGTACATCGAGCTGCAGGACTCGTACAAGTCGATCTACGAGGCGGTCGCGCACGCCGGCATCGCCAACCGGGTGAAGGTGAAGGTCCGCCGCATCAACGCGGAGGTCCTCGAGGAGACCCCGGCGGAGGAGGTCCTGGCCGGATGCGACGGCGTGCTCGTGCCGGGGGGCTTCGGCGTGCGCGGCGTCTACGGCAAGATCAGCGCGGTCCGCCACGCCCGCGAGGGGGGCATCCCGTACTTCGGGATCTGCTACGGGTTGCAGATGGCGGTGATCGAGTTCGCCCGGAACGTCCTCGGCCTCGAGGCGGCGGACACGACGGAGAACGACGCCGAGGCGAAGGACCCGGTCATCTGCCTCCTCGAGGAGCAACGCGAGGTGACCGACCTCGGCGGGACGATGCGCCTCGGCGCCCAGCCGTGCCGCCTCCTCGCCGGCCGCGCCCGCGACGCGTACGGCCGCGACGTCGTCCAGGAGCGACACCGCCACCGCTACGAGCTGAACAACGCCTACCGCGGCCGGCTCGCCGAGCACGGCCTCGCGGTGACCGGCGTCAACGAGCAGCTCGATCTCGCCGAGGTGGTCGAGATCGCCGACCACCCGTGGTTCGTGGCGGTCCAGTACCACCCCGAGTTCCTCTCCAAGCCGCTCCAGCCCCACCCGCTCTTCGCCTCGTTCGTGAAGGCGGCGGTGGCCCGGAAGGCGCGGGGGTAGCCGCCCCGCCGGGTCCCGCGAGCCCCAGGCGGAGCTGACCATTTTCGTGCAAGATCGAACTTTGGTCGCGACCAGATTCGCATCACGTCGCGATCTGGTCAGCATGAAGCCGCGCTCGCTGACCTCCCCCATCGAACGTATCTGCGAGGGAGCGCCGCGTCCGCTCAGAGCCGCACCGTCCCGAGGAACGGGTTCGTCCAGTGGCCGACCGTCGTGTTGCCGAGCGGCGTGACGGCGGGCTGGATGCCGAACGGGACGCCGACGAAGTTCGGTTGGTCGGGGACGGGGAGGGTCAGCGAGGCGCCGGTCGGGATCGAGGTCAGGAAGATCGGGTTCGCGCCGATCAAGAGGTAGCCGAACGGCGGGGTGAAGAGGCCCACGCCGGAGAAGCCGGGGCCGACGAAGAAGTGCGCGAAGCCGCCCGGGTTCTGCAGCGGGTTCGGCTCGACGCGGAGCGTGAACGACTTGCCGACGCGCGCGTCCCCCTCGATCTCCATGTGATAGACGTGGTACTCGTACGCGCCCTGGTCGGGGAGCGCGGTGCCGAAGAGGTTGTGGTCGAGCGTGCGGCTGTTGCCGTCGAAGTCCTCGCCCGTGAGCTGCGACGTGAACGGGTTCCCGCGCCCGATCGAGTGCGAGAAGAGACCGAGCGTGAGGTCTCCCTGGTCCGGGTCGACGAAGCCGGGGTCGGCGAGGATGTTGCCGTTCGTCCCGTCGTGGAACGGCGAGCCGTTGCAGGAGACCACGCTCGGGAAGCCGACGATGTTGTTGCTCGCCGAGCCGCCGTTCGCGTTGAACCAGCCGATGCTCGAGTCGCAGCCGCCGGTGTGGTTCGGCCCGGAGACGATGCCGCGACCGAAGTTGGCGGCGGACGTCGCGTAGAGGATGTCGTTCGAGCCCTCGTCGATGACGATGCCGTCGCCGAGGTTCACGAAGGCGACGAGGTTCCGCAGGCCGCCGCCGTTCTTCTCGATGACGATGCCGTGCCCGGCCGACTGGTCGACCCGGACCGCGTCCATCGACACGCTCGGGGCGTCCAGCGCGACGCCGGCCGTGCCGCCGAACCCGGGGAACCGCAGGTGGACGTGCTCCATCCGCGACGTCCCCGCGGTGGGTCCGTACAGGACCCGCCGCCACGCCCCCGGCGCAGGGACGCTCGCCGCCCCGTCGCCGTTGGTGTCGCCGCCGAACGCGTCGTCGGTGATCGTCGTCAGCACGACCGGGGCGTGACCGAAGCCGTCGAACAGGAGGGTGCCGGCCCCGGAGACCAGGCCGCTGTCCGACGGGTTCGAGAACTTCACGATCACGCCCGCCCCGAACGTCAGCGCCGCCCCGGCCAGCAGGGAGGTCTGGGTCTTCGCGACGACGACGCCGGTCCCGTTCAGGCCGTTCCAACGGTCGATGCGCGTGGAGCCGCCGGGGACGCTCACGTCGCTCACCACGATCACGTCGCCGAGCGCGTTGTTCGCGGCGGCGTTGTCGCGGACCCCCTGCAGCGCCGGCCAGTCGAGAGCGCTGACCGCGGCGCCGAGGTTGTCGTCGAACCGGCAGTCGACGACGGTCGGCTGGCTGGTCGTGAGCGACAGGCCGTCGGTCAGCGACGACTCGACGGCGACGTCGCGCAGCGTGACGTCCGCGCCGGACAACGTGACCCCGCCGGCCTGGAAGGCGCCCGCGAACCGCACGACGACCGACTCGAGCGCGCTCGCCTCGGCCGTGCCGGTGAACCGGAGGCCCTGCCAGTCGCCCGGGCTCCCCGTGGTCGGGCCGTCGCCGGCCGAGTCGCCCGCGATCGAGTCGTCGTCGACCGACGTGAAGACGATCGGGGCGACGTCCGTCCCCTGGCAGAAGAGCGTCGCGCCGATGTTGGCGTTCGGCAGCGTCCCGAGCGGCGACGGCTGGAACTTCAGGACGACCCCCTCGGTGATGGTCAGCGCGTGGGGAGGGTTCAGGACCAGCGAGGCCTCGAACCGGAAAGCGCCGCCGATCATCGCGTCGGCCGCGAGCGTCATCGACTGGACGAGGGTGCCGTTCCGGACCAGGATCGTGTCGCCGCCGAGGTTGCCGCTCGCGGAGTTCCCGGAGAACGCCGCGAGCGCGTTCAGGTGGACGTTCACGACCGGCTCGTCCTGGTTGTCGACGAACGAGCAGCCGGTCACGGTCGGCCTGGCGCCGCTGGACGCCGCCGCGTTCGCCCCGCACTCCAACCCGGCGCTCGCCGAGTCGCGCACCGCGACGCCGTTCATCACGACGTCGGCGCCGGTCGCGAGCGCGAGCCCCGCCGTCTCGAACATCCCCGCGTACCGGACGACCAGGGAGTTCAGCCGGCTCGCGGACCCGCCGGCCGTGATCGAGAGCTGCCGCCAGTCCCCCGGCGCGGGCGGGGCGGCGTCGGTCACGATCCCGACGTCGTCGCGGATCGACGTGAAGGTCACGGGGAGCGCGGGCGTCCCGTTCACGAGCAGCGTCCCGGAGACGTCGAACGACGCGTTGCTCGGGAACTTCACGACCACGTCGGGCTGGACGGTCAGCGTCGTCCCGGCCGGCACGACGACCGTGCCCGAGGCCACGTAGACGTTCCCGCTCGCGAGCGGCCCGAACGAGGCGTCGTCGATCGACGACGGGAGCGGGATCTGGGCCTCGGCGGCCGGCGCGGCGGCGAGCCAGAGGAGCGCGGACAGGGCGGCGATCGACGGTGAAGGCAGGTTCA
>JBICIB010000428.1:0-3500 GCA_043101415.1 Planctomycetota bacterium JB042
GTTGAGTGGATCCCTCGACGTGCCAGCTGCCACCACCACCGGGTGAAACCTTGACCCTGTAGTCCGTCTCCTGCAACAACACCTGCTCCAGCGCTTGCGCCTTCGCTTCGGATGGACCCAGATAGAGAAAGTCGAGCGTGAGTTCGGTCGACGTGGTGACACCGAGTTCCTGGAGCCGAGCCCAGGTCGCGCGGTTCATTTCGCGCTGCTTCGAAAGAGCGGCTAGGTATCTCCGGTCCAGATCGTCTTGCTCCACGCTCGCCTCTCGTTTGCACGCTGAGGTCAACAACGTGACCGCCACAACCAGGAATGCCACGGACCTGCGCGCCATGCTGTCTGTCCAACTACGAATGGGCAAGTCCGCTCAACCTACCACGATCCACTTCGGAGGGTCCGTCGAACCACCCTGCGTCCCGCCGCTCTTCCGGCACCAGCCCACGTTCCTATCGTGACTTCGGTCAAGGATCGCCACCACCGTCCGGCCTGTCACGCTGACCGGACGAATCGACTGTTGGACAACCGCTCCTTCGCGCCGGGCATTCCCTGCTGATCGACGAGGGCGGTTTCCACGGTCTGACACGTTTCCCTCTCGCTCCTCCACCCACGGCGTCACTCCTCCCCGTCATCCCACTCCTCCAGTTCCTTCCGCGCCGCCGCAGTCACCTCCTCCTCGCCCGACCCCGCCAACTCCTCGACGACCTTCCGCGCCCTCTCACCCCCGATCTCCCCGAGCATCCGGACGACCTTCACCCCCGACGACCCGCTCTTGTTCACCCGCTCCCCCAACGCCCCCACCGCCGCATCCCCCGCCTCCTGAAGCGCCTCCACCGCCGCGACCACGGCATCGTCGTCATCCGACAACAACGCGTCGATCGCTCTGTCCCACGACACGCCCTTCTCCCCCATCCGCCAGCACGCCAGCGCCGCCGCCGTCGCCACCAGGTCGTCGTCGTCCCCCTTCGCCGCCGTCACCAGCTCCCGCACGCCCTCCCCGCCCCGCTCCGCCAGCGCCAGCACGGCGCACGCGCGCTCGTTCCGATCGTCGCTCTTCAGCGAACGCTTCAGCGCGTCGACGTCCGGGGTCCCACCCACGGCCTCACCACGGCATCCCGACGAACGCCGGGAGCCGCTCCTTCTTCCAGACCTTCGGCTCGTGGCTCGACGAGTGGCCGGAGGTCTCCATCTCCTTCTCCTTGACGCCGTGCCCGTTGAACCACTGGCCGCCGTGGGCGATGGCGACGACCGGGTCCCAGCTCGCCTGGATGTTCCAGGCGGTGCGGACGTTCGACCACTTGGCGAAGTAGTCCTTCCGGACCGGGGGGCTCAGCATGACGAGGCGGTCGATCTTGACGCCGTGGTGGGTCGCGAGCATCGCGACGTTGGCGCCGTGGCTGTGGGCGAAGACGTTCACCTCGGCGGCGGGGTGGGCGGCGAGCCACTTCTGCAGCGACGTCGCGGCCTTCTTCCGGGAGCGGTCGCGGTTCTTCCCGGACCACCGGTACTGGTCGGTCTTGCCGTACAGGTCGGGACGATTCAGGTCGCGGCGGACGTAGTCGAAGAAGTCGCCCCCGTTCCGCCACCACTTCCCGTCGGCGGCCCAGGTGCCGTGGATGATGATCGTGATCGACTCGGCCGGGGTCGGGCGCCGCCGCCGGAGGCCGATCCGGCGCTCGGGGACCGCGCGGACGCCGAGGATCTCGAGCTCGCCGATCCCCCACGGGTCGCGCGGGACGCCGTCTCGCTGATAGATCCGCGACAGCGCCATCCGCGCCGCCATGTACGTCTCCTCGCCCGCGTCCCCCCGCCGCTTCGCCGCGTCGAGGATCGCGATCAGGTCGTCCTCGTGATAGTCGTCGTCGGTCATCTCGAAGTACGCGTCCATGATCGCCACCTTCACCAGCGGCGGGGCGCGGTCGAGGTGGCGGTCCATGATCGGCAGCGCCGCCTCCGGCAGCTTCGGCGCCAGGGCGACGATCTGGGCGGCGCGCTTCGCGTCGTCGCCGCGGCTCCTGCACGCGGCCTCGAACCGGGCGAGCGGGGTGTCGGGCATCGGGTCCCTCCTCTTCCTCGTCTTCCTCGTCCTCTTCCTTCTCGGACGCCCGCCGATCGTACGCTTCGGCGCGGCGTCCGGGGGCTCATCGCCGCCGCCCCTCGTGGCGCAGCGCCGGGTTCCGGACGACGCGGACGCACCCGCGCTCGACCGTCGCGGTCAGGCGGTGCGTCCGCCGGGCGGCCGGGAGCGACAGCTCGTGCTCGTCGTCGCCAAGCAGCCCCTCCTCGACGAGGTACGCCACGTACGCCCGCAGGCGCTTCCGCCGCGCGGCGTCGCCGGCCCGGACGACCGAGTGCAGGACGTTCCCGTCGGCGTCGAACACCAGCGTCCCGCCGCACCAGAGCGTGAACGTCGCGCCGTTCAGCCCGCCGAACCGCCGGCCGTCGAGCGCCACCTCCTCGTCCCAGACGTACTCGATCACGATCTCGCGCGGCGAGTAGTAGCCGCTCGGCCCGCGCTTCCTCGTCCGGTGGAGGCCGGTGACCGCGAAGTTGACGTCCCGGGGGATCCCGAGCGTCTCCCGGTTGGCGTCGAGGAAGACGTACGCGTCGGTCTTCGTGCCGGCGAGCCGGTCGACGTCGTACGCGCGGAACGCGTCGTTCTGCAGGCGGACCGACGCCGCGGCGTCCTTCCGCGACCGGACGACGCCCCGCCGGCGGAACGCGTCGGCGACGATCCGCCGGTACCCGCGGTCGTCGACCGGATACGCCACCTCGTCGGCTCGATGGACCGCCCGGGCATAGTCGAGGTACGTCATCCCGGCCGGCGGGAGATAGTCGATCGCGCGGAGCATCATCCGGCTGGTCTGCCGCGCCGCCTTGATCAGCGCGTGCATCGCGACCTGCCCGTCGATCGTCCGCTTGCGGCGCGCCTCGAGCGCCCGCGGGATCTCCGCCTCGTACAGCGCGACCAGGACGTCGTTGAAGACGCCGCTCAGCACCTCGGAGTAGTCGTGCTCCTCCCACGACCCGCGCACGTCGCGCATCGTCTTCGTGTTCGCGCCGGAGCGGAGCGCCCCCTCGCCGTTCGCCGCGGTCCCGAACTCGAGCGCGATGTCGCTGACGACGTTCCGGGCGGAGAGCCGCTGGGGCCGGTCGCGGACGACGGCCAGGAGGACCTCCCGCATCGTCAGCGCCGACGACATCGCCAGCGCGTCCCCGAAGTACTCGTGGAAGCCGGCGACGTCCGGGCCGTCGACCTCGTTGTAGAGCGGCTTCATCCCGTCGAGCACCGCGTGCCCGAGCTCGTGGACCACGATGTCGTGCGACAGACAGGTGTGGACCCGCCGGCCGTCGTCCGCGGCGTCGAACGAGAGGAAGCAGAGCGCGCCGGCGTCGCGGTCGTACCAGGCGTTCTCGCCGTACCCGTAATGAGGGTGGATCGTCAGGCGCCCGCCCGGGAACGCCCACGGCACGCGCCGTCCGAGCGCCCGCTCGTCCTCGATCAG
>JBICIB010000429.1:0-7571 GCA_043101415.1 Planctomycetota bacterium JB042
GGAGACGTCGTGGATCTCGATCGGGTCCGCCGTCCTCGACGACCGCCTCGTGGAATTCGAAGGCGATTCGGACCGCGTCGCCATCGACCGTGCCCTGGCCGAGCCGCTCGAACTCGTCGGTCGACTCGCCGGCGAGACCGTGCTGCGCGTCGTCGACGCCCGGACCGGGCACGACCTCGACGCGGTCGACGTGCTCTGGCGGAATCGGGACCGGACCGGGCGCTTCCATGTCCGGCCCGGGCCCGAGGAGGAGATGTTCCCGGTCCGCGAAGGAGTCTCGTCGCCGATCGCGTTCGAGGTGGACGAGGCGCGCGACTGGGGCCGGCTGTTCGTCCGGGCGCCGGGGTACGGATTCGGCTCGTTCGCGCTCTCCGCGGGGCGTCTCCATCGCGTCGAGCTCCTCCCCGGAGCGACGCTCGCGGTGCATGTCCGGGACCTCGCGGCGAACGTCACGGCGTGGCTGCGCGTCTCGGCGCGTTCCGAGGCCGCTCCGGACGACGAACCGCCGCGCGGGGAGATCGCCGAGGCGGTCGCCTTCCTCTACGACCGATGGTTCGAGGTTCCCCTCGCCGGCGACGACGAGACGGTCGTCGTCGACGCGTTGTCGGAGGGAGACGTCGACGTCGTCGTCCAGCTGGGCGATCGCTGGTCCGCGAGGGCCTCGACCATCGACCTCGCCCGCGCGACGGCGACCCTCTCCGCCGGGCGCCGGACCGACCTCGTGCTGCGGTGCCGCCCCGCGATCGGCGTCCCCGAACCGGTCCGCGTGCGCGGGACGGTGCACGTCCCGACGGATTGGGGTTTCCCCCTCCGCCCGAGGGTCTCCCTCCGGATGCTGGCGCCCCCGGCGGCCCTCGACTGCACCTCGGCGAGCGTCCACGCCGTGCCGACGAACGCTCGGGGCGACCATCGATTCGACGCGGGGGAGCTCCTCCCCGGCCGGTACGTCGCCGAGGTCGAGCGATTCGGTCACGCGGAGTTCGTCGAGGTCGCGGTCGCGCCCGAGCCCGTGCGGCTCGTCGTCCCGCCACCGGCGAAGCTTCGGATCGAGCTTCGCGACGCGGCGACCGGTCTGACGGTGACCGACGTCGACACGCTGACCTGGGTCGCGCCGGCGGCGGGTGAAGAGGATCGCGTCCAGATCCGGAGGCGACCCGAGTTCGCGAGCCGCTCGCGCGGGAACCGGCGGTTCGAGATCCGCGTCCCCGTCGGGCCGGTCCGGCTCTCCCTCGACGACGCGCCGTACTGGGGAAGCACGATCCTCGTGGAGGCGGTTCCGGGGGGCGAGTCGCTCGTCTGGTCGCTCCGGGCGCGGGCGGGGGTTCGGCCCCTCCACGTGCTCGAGGGCCTTCCGGTTCCCGTTCACGATCCGGACGGCGTGACGGTCGTTCCGGTCGGTCGGGAGGTTTCTCCGCTCTCGCGGGAGTGGAACGGGGTGTTCCACTCCGCGGCGCCGGGAGAGGTCGACGTTCGGCTGCTCGACCGGTCGGGCGCCGTCGTCGACTCGAGGCGCGTGCGCCTCGAGGTGGGGCGGCTCGTCGACGTCCTTCTCGGGGAGTGACGGCGCCGCTTCCTACTCCCCGCGCGGGCGGCGGCGCGACTTTCGCTCGGCGGCGGCGACGACCGCCTTCAGGCCGAGGCGGGAGAGCGCGCCGCCCTTCAGGAACGACTCCGCGAGGTCGTCGACGAAGCGGACGACCCCCTCGATCCGACGGAGGCGGTCGCGCAGGACGGTCGCCTCGGACGACCGGTCTCCCGCGAGGCGGGGGAGGAAGGCGCCGACCTCGTCGAGGATCGGGTCCCACTCGCGGCGCTTGCGGGTCCGCACGATCCCGCGGACGACGCGCTCGAGGTCGACGACGGCGACGAAGTCGACGCGCCGCGACCCGCCGACCGGGCGCGCCTCGACCAGCCCCCAGTCGGAGAGCTCGCGCGCGGCCATGCTCACCGCGCCGCGGCTCATGTCGAGCGCCTCCATGAGCCGGTCCGCGCCGACCGGCTCCTCCGCGCCGAGCAGCCACGCGTGCACCCGCGCCGCCGAGGGCGAGATCCCCCAGAACCCGGCCAGGCGGGCCCAGAGGGAGACGAAGTCGTCCCGGACGGCGTCGACCTCGCTCATCTCATGCGCCGCCCGGATCGCGGGCGAACACGCCGGGGGGCGGGGCCGCGCCGGTCGCGCGATCGATCCGCTCGGCGAGGCGGGCGAGGCGCCGCGTCGGCACGCGGGGGAACCAGTGGTGCTCGAGGTGGAGGAACATGTGGAAGAAGATGCGGTTCCCGACGCGTCCGCGCAAGGTCCGGGCGACGACGCCGTCCGCGCGGCACCCCCGGTGGACCGTCCAGACGCAGAAGAACGCGGTCAGAGAGTTCGCCGCCGCCATCGCCACGACGTGGAACTGGAGCGCCCGCATCCCGGACGCGAGCGCGAGGACGACCACGGCCGCGACCGCGACGAGGTCGGCCGTCACCCACGCCACCTGTCGCCGCGAGCCGGTCCGGAGGGCGCGGAGGTGAACGCCGAACGTGAACAGAGGGCCGAACAGGATCGCGCCGAGCCCGCTCATCCGGGCCGCGCGCGCCTCGACGTCGTCGTCCGCGAGGGTGTGGCGGTGGTGGTGGCCGTGCGAGACGAGCACGGCGTGGACCGACGAGAGCATCGCCGCGCTCATCACCGTCAGCGCGACGTGGTCGAGGAGGCGGGGGAGTCCGAGGTTCCCGTGCATCAGGTCGTGCACGAGCCGGAGCGCGGCGAGGAAGAAGAAGAACGCCGCGACCGCCGCGAGCGGATCGAGCCCGCGCTCGGCGGCGACCAGGGCGCCGGCGAGCCACGGGAGCGGCGCGACCAGTTCGACGGCGGTCTCGGCGGCGGAGAGCGGGACGAGGTCGCGCCAGGGGATCGGCGGCGGGGCGGTCTCGGTGCGCATGGGAGCCTCCTTCGGGGTCGACGGGAGGCGACGGTATCTCTCGGCATCAGAAGTTTCAAGTGATACTGAAGCTCAGGAAGCGCTCCGCGGGAGGTCCGCGCCGCCCGAGGGGCCCTCGGCTTCGCTCTGGGCCCGGCCGTCGCCCCGGCCGGGCGGCGGGGCGGCTACGATGGCCGGGTCCTCGAGAGGAGTCGCCCGTGAACCGTTCCCCCATCCGCTCGTCGTTTCCGTGGATCGTCTCGTTGTCGGCCGTCCTCGCGCCCGTGCCGTTCGAGGGGGCGACGCCCCAGGACCGCCCCGCTCCGGCGCTCGAAGGGGCGGAGGAGGCGGCGGAGGAGGCGGCGGAGGAGGTGACGGAGGAGGCCGCCGTGCGCGTGCAATACCTCGAGATCGTCACGCCGGACGCCGAGGCGACCTGCGCGAACCTCGCCGCGCTCCACGGGGTCGGGTTCTCCGATCCCGTGCCGATGCTCGGCGGCGCCCGGACGGCCCGGCTCGAAGGGGGCGGCCGGATCGCCGTGCGCGGGCCGCTGCGCCCGGACGAATCGCCGGTCGTGCGGCCGTACCTCCTGGTCGACGACATCGCGGCCGCGGTGAAGGCGGCGGAGGAGGCGGGCGCGGTGATCGCGCACCCGCCGTTCGAGCTCGAGGGGCACGGCACGTTCGCGATCTTCATCCAGGGCGGGATCGAGCACGGCCTCTGGCAGTTCTGACGGCGGCGCCGCCCGCCGCGGCTACGAGCCCGATTCCGACTTTCGCGCGCGCCACTCGGCGACGCGGTCCGGCTCTTCGAGCTTCTCGTGGATCCGGATCAGCAGGTCGACCGCGCGCTGCGCGAGCGGGCTCTCCCGGCCGTACCGCCCGGCCGCGTTCTCGTACTCCTGCGTGGCGAGGAGGATCGCGTCGTCGTACCGGCGACCCCGTCGCATGAGGTCGGCGAGCTCGTGGAACGCCCGCAGCGTCGCCGGGTGGTCGTCGCCGAGGGTGCGGCGGCTGGCGTCGAGGACCTCCTTGTAGAGGAGCGCCGCGTCCTGCGCCTTCCCGAGCCGGAGCGACACGTCGGCGAGGTTGGTGCGCGCCGACAGCGTGAGCGGGTGGTCGTCGCCGAACGCGCGCGCGCGGAGGTCGACGACCTCTCGCTGCAGCGCGAACGCCCGGTCGAACCGCTTCTCGGCGACCTCGAGGACGGCGAGGTTCTGTCGCGTCGTCGCGGTGTCGACGTGTCCGGACCCGGAGCGGTCCTGCTGCAGCGCGAGCGCCCGTTCGAGGTGTCGCCGCGCCTCGTCCCGCCGGTCGGCGTAGACGCAGGCGAGGCCGAGGTCGGAGAGGATCCCCGCCGTCCGCGGGTGTTCCTCGCCCAGGGTCCGGCGCGCGAGGTCGAGCGCGTCGCGGAGGATCTCCAGCGCCTCGTCGTGCCGCCGCTGATCGGCCCGCAGGTTCGCGAGGTTCCTCATCGGCGCGAGGAGGAGCGGGCTCTCCGCGCCGACGATCCGGCTCGACGCCTCGATCACCGCGACGAACCGGGCCTCGGCCTCGGGGGCCCGTCCGCGGCTCCGCTCGAACTCGCCGAGGTTCTGCTGGGCGACCAGCGTCTCCGGGTGCTCGGCGCCGCGCGCGGCGGTCGAGGTCTCGACCGCGGACCGGTAGAGCGCGGCGGCGTCGTCGAACTCGCCGCGGGCGTCGAGGACGGACGCGAGGTTCCCGGCCGAGCTGACCGTGTTCGGGTGGGCGGCGCCGAGGACGCGGCGGCGGACCTCGAGGGTCTCGCGCCAGACCGCCTCCGCGTCGTCGTCCCGCCGCAGCGCGAACAGGGCGTGGCCGAGCAGGTTCATCGTGTCGAGGGTGCGCGGGTGCTCCTCGCCGAGGACGCGGCGGCGGACGTCGAGCAGCGCGCGCGCCTGCGCGACGCCGTCCTCGAACCGGCCGACGTCGAGCAGGAGGCTGATCCACTCGTGGCGCGCGGAGAGGGTCTCCGGGTGTTCCGGGTCGCGGATCCGCCCGCACGCCTCGAGCACGCGGCGCTGCAGCGGCTCGGCGTCGTCGTACCGCCCCCAGTTCCGGAACAGCGTGGCGAGGTCCTGGTCCGACTGGATCGTCTCGGGGTCGTCCGCGCCGAGCGCGCGGAGCCGTCCCGCGCGCGCCTCCGCCAGGAGCTCCTCGGCGTCGCGGTACCGCCCTTGCGCGGCGCGGAGCCGCCCGAGGGCGGTGAGGGCCGACCACGTCTCCCGCGGGTCCTCGGCGCCGGCGCGCGCCGCCGCGAGACCGGCGTCGAGGAGCGGGCCGGCCTCGCGGGATCGACCCATCTGCGTGTAGAGGCCGCCGAGCAGCGCCCGCGCGCGCCGGTGCTCCGGCGTCGAGGGGGCCCCTTCGGTCAGCGCGACCGCCCGCGCCAGGTGCCCCTCGGCCTCGTCGAACCGGCCGAGGCTGACGTACGTGCGGCCGATCCCCGTCCGGATCGAGGCCTCGACCACCGGCGCGTCGTCGAACCGCCCCGCGATCCGCGCCGACGCCCCGTCCAGCACCTCGCGCATGGTGACGTCGATCCCCCGGTCCTCGGGCCGCACCGCCCCGAGGACGTCCTCGTCGAGGAAGGTGTTGACCGCCTGCGCCTGCCGCCGCGCCCGCTCCGCCTCGGCCGCGCGCCGCCGCGCCTCCTCCGCGCTCCGGTCGGCGCGGGCCCGCTGGGTCTCCGCCTCGCGCTCGTTCGCCAGGGCCAGGTTCCGCTCGGTCGCGATCGCGGCCTTGTTGCGCCCCTCGAGCCACGCGAGCCCGAAGCCGGAGAGCGTGGCGACGAGCAGCGCCGCCAGCGCGGTGGCCGACAGCGCCTTGTTCCGCTGCGCCCACTTCTTCATCTCCGCCCACGGCCCGCCCTCGTAGGCGGCGACGACCTTGTTCTCGAGGAACGCCCGGAGGTCGCGCCCGAGCGACGTCATGTCGGGGTAGCGGCGCTCGATCTCCCGGGCCATCGCCTTCTCGCAGATCGCGACCAGCTCGGCCGGAGCGTCCCTCGCCGCGAGCTCCAGCGGCATCGGAGGGCCGGCGAAGAGCCGCGACAGCACCGTCGCGCCGGTCGGACGCTCGCCCCGCTTCGCGTACGGCATGCGGCCGGCGAGGAGGTGGTACAGCATGGCCCCGACTGCGTAGACGTCGGCGGTCGGGCCGAGCAGGTCCTTGCGCCCTTCCGCCTGTTCGGGCGGCATGTACGCCGGCGTGCCGACGACGTCGTCGTCGAGGGCGTCGGGCGAGGCGCCGGCCGCCTGCAGCACCGTCGCCTCTCGATCGACCTTGACGATGACCGTCTCGTCGATGCCGAGCCGTTCCGCCTGCGCGCCGGGCTGGCCGAGGACCCGCGCGAGCCCCCAGTCCATCACGTACACCTCGCCGTACCGCCCGACCATGACGTTCGCCGGCTTCAGGTCGCGGTGCACGACCCGCTTGGCGTGGGCGTACGCCATCGCGTCGCAGACGCGGAGCAGCACGTTCAGCGCGCGGGTCGTGGTCCACTCCGCGTCGTCCGGGTCGGCGACGCGGTCGAAGATCGCCCGGAGATCGTCGCCGCGGACGAGCTTCATCGTGAAGAAGACGCGGCCGCGCTCGTCGACGCCGAGCTCGTGGACCGGGACGATCCCCGGGTGGTCGAGCTGGCCCGTGATCTGCGCCTCCTCGAGGAAGTACGCGAGCGAGCGGGCCGCGTCGGAGGGGGCGCCGCCGTCCGGGTCGAGGAGCACCTTCATCGCGAGGCGGCGCCTCACGGTCCGGTCGAAGACGAGGCGGAGCTGGCCCATGCCGCCGCGCGCGAACTCGCCGTGGTCCTCGTAGCGCGGGGTGCCGGGCCGGGCCTCCGCCAGCTCCGCGATCAGCGCGTCCCACGCCGCGCCGCCGCCCGGCGCCGGGCCCTCCCCGCCGAGCGTCACGGTGAGGTCGGCGTCCTCCTCCGCGAGCCGCGCCTCGACCTCGCGCCGGAGCGCCGCGTCGCCGCCGCACGCCTCGAAGAGGTACGCGGCGCGGTCCGGGCCCGAGCGTCCGCGCGCCTCCTCGACGAGCGCGTCGACGCGATCGGGCCGGGGTTCGGGCGGCGGTTCGGGCATGGGGGAGAGGCTCTCGAGACGGGACCGGCGCCGGAGCATACCGAGGCCGGCCGCCGAGCGTCGGGCGGGACGCGGGCGAAGGGGAGCCCCGGCGCGCTCGGTCCGGGGTCGGCGCGCGCGCGACGCGCCGGTCGGCGTCGATTCCGGGTCGAGCACCCCCCGTTCGCCGCGTACACTCTCGCCTTCCTCCCGTTCCGGAGCCTCGGATGCAGGCGACGACGGCGCACCGGGGTTCGGTCGCGCTCCTCCTGGCGGTGTTGGCGGCGACGACGGCCGTCGGCGCGTTCCTGCGGGTCGCCGGCCTGCCGCGCGCGGGCGACGACCTGAAGCCGCGTCCGGACGCGCTGGAGTACGGGGTCGCGGCGCGATCGCTCGTCGAGCGGGGCTCGTACACGCTCCCGATCGGCGACGTCGACTACCCCCCTCGGTACCCGCCCGGCTTCCCGCTCCTCGCCGCGCCGTTCGTGGCGCTCCGAGGCGGCGACCCGGCCGGCGCGCGGGACGCGGCGCTCTGCTTCGGCGTCCTCTCGATCCTCCTCGTCGGCCTGCTCGGCCGTCG
>JBICIB010000430.1:0-6443 GCA_043101415.1 Planctomycetota bacterium JB042
GTCCGGGCGCGCCCCCTCCGCCAGCACCGACCCGTCGGCGAGGCGCCGGAGGTCGACCCCGTTCGAGGCGCGCACCTCGGTCGCCTCCAGCGGCATCCAGGGGTCCTCCGAGGCCGGTGCGGCGGCCGGGAGGACGAGCGCGGCGACGACGGCGAGCGCGGGGCGGCCGGATCGGGGCATTCCAGGTGGACTCACGGGGTCGGGCGACCGGTCACAGTATCCGAACGGCCCCGGGCGCGCCACGGAGGGAGGAGGCGGGTCGATTCGACGGTGCGATTCCGGATTTCCGGTCATCCGACGACGCCGATTCGGCTCGTACTCTTCGGAGCGAGCGGCGACGTCCGTCGGGTTCGCGCTCCGCCGTCGACCGGTCGAGAGGATCGAGGCATGAATTCGAAGGAGCTGACCTCCCTGCTGGCGCGCATCGCCGGCGGGAGCGAGGACGCGTTCTCCGAGCTGTACGACCGGACCTCTCCGGTGGTGTTCGGACTCGCGATGCGGATCCTCGGCGAGGCGGCGACGGCGGAGGAGGCGTGTCACGACACCTACCTCCAGGTCCACCGCCAGGCGGGGGCGTTCGACCCGGAGCGGGGCGGACCGCTGACCTGGATCCTGACGATCGCCCGGACGCGCGCGCTCGACCGTCGCCGCCGGCTGACCCACGTCCGCTCCCGCGAGCAGTCGTACGACCTCCTCGAGGACGAATCGGCCGGGCCGGACGTGACGCTGGCGGAGAACGAGCTGGCGGAGCGGCGGCGGCTGGTCCGGACGGCGCTCGAGAAGGTCAGCCCGGAGGAGCGGGAGGCGCTCGGACACGCGTTCTACCTCGGACTCAGCCACCGGGAGATCGCGGACCGGTTGAAGATCCCGCTCGGCACGATCAAGTCCCGGATCCGCTCCGGCATGACGAAGCTCAGGCAGTCCCTCCGTCCTCTCGAGGCGTGGTGTTGACCATGAACGACCGAAACGACCGCGACGTCGACGCGCCGCACTGGATCGAGCACGTCCTCGGCTCGCTCGACCCCGACGAGGCGAGGGCGCTGGAGGAGCGGCTCGCGCGCGGCGAGGGGCCGAGTCCGGACGAACTCCGGCGGGCCCGCGACCTCTGGGTCGAGCTGGCCCTCGCGGGGCGGCCCGCGGCGCCGCCGCCCGGTCTGAAGGACCGCCTCGTCGCGGCGATCCGGTCCGGGAACCGGGACGGCGACGCGCGCGAAGGGCCCGAGGCTTCGAGCGCCGGGGATGGCGCCGCGGACGACGGCGACGTCCAGGTCTGGCGGCGGTGGCGTCCGGAGACGGACGCGAAGGAGCGGCTCCTCGTGCGCGCCGACGACGGGGAGTTCGAGCCGACGGCGATCGAGGGGATCCGCGTGCGCCGCCTGGCGTTCGACGCCGCGACCGACCGGGTCACGATGATGATCCGCATGGAGGCGGGGACGCGCTACCCTCCGCACCGGCACGCCGGCGCGGAGGAGTGCTACGTCCTCGAGGGGGACCTGCGACACCGCGACCAGGTGATGCGGGCCGGCGACTTCGAGCTGGTCGACGGCGGGTCGATCCACGACGACCAGTGGTCCGAGGGAGGGTGCCTGCTGCTCGTCCACGCCTCGGTGCACGACGAGCTGCTGTCGGAGTGACATCGTCGGCGGGCCGAGTAGGATGCGGAGTCCCCGACCGACGCCCGGTCGTCTCCTCCGTCCCCGCCGAGCCCGATCGCTGACGTACGCCGAAGGTCAACGCTGGCAGAGCCTGACCGAGCCCGAGCTCGGCCTCGGCGTGCTGGAGCGCGTCGACGGGCGGGAGATCGTGATCCGATACCCCGCGCGAGGCGTCACCCGGACGTACGCCGTCGAGTCGGCGCCGCTCGCCCGGGCGCGCCTCTCCGAAGGGCAGGAGGCGGCCGGCGGCGGGGTGCGGTTCCGCATCGAGGAGGTCGTCGAGGGGGACGTGCTGACGTACCGCGGCGGCGGGCACGAGCTCGCCGAGACCGACCTCGACGCCGCGCTCGACGTCGCGACGCCGGAGAACCGGCTCCGGACCGGGCAGGTCGACGAGTTCGCGCTGTTCGACCTGCGGCACGACGCGCTCGACGTCCGCCACCGGATGCTCTCGTCGCCGGCACGGGGATTCCTCGGGGGGCGGATCCGGCTGTTCGACCACCAGCTCTCGATCGCTCGCGACGTCTGCGAGCGCCATCGCGTGCGGGTCCTGCTCGCCGACGAGGTCGGGCTCGGGAAGACGATCGAGGCGCTTCTCGTCCTGCATCGGCTCTCCCTGACCGATCGGGTCGAGCGGGCGCTCGTGCTCGTGCCGCCGGCGCTGGTCCACCAGTGGTTGGCCGAGGCGTACCTCCGGTTCAACCTCGTGCTGCGGGTCGTCGGACGAGAGACCTTCGGGTTCGACGAGCCGGACGTCGACGAGGACGACCTCCCGACGGAGCTGCTCGGCGCCCAGCTCTTCGTCGCGCCGCTCGACGACCGGACGGAGGCGGCGGTCGCGGAGGCCGACTGGGACCTGCTGATCGTCGACGAGGCACACCACCTCGAGCCGGAGAGCGCGGAGTTCGCGCTGGTCGAGCGGCTCGCGGAGGAGGTCGAGCACGTGGTGCTGCTCAGCGCGACGCCCGACCGCGACGGCGAGGAGGCGCACTTCCGGCGCCTGCAGCTCCTCGACCCGGTCCGGTTCGACGACCCGGAGGAGTACCGGCGCGAGGCGGAGCACTACCGCGAGCTCGCGGACACGGCGGAACGGCTGCACGACGGGGCGGCGCTCGAAGAGGAGGATCGCGTGGCCCTGGCGAACCTCCTCCACGCGGACGACGTCGGCGCGCTGGTGGCGGCGGCGGACGGCGGCGACGGCGGGGCGCGGCGGACGCTCCTCGCCCGCCTGCTCGATCTGCACGGGGTCGGGCGGGTGATGTTCCGGAACGTGCGGGCGCGCATCGAGGGATTCCCGCGCCGGGTGCTGCGGGCGGTCGACCTCGAGGGCGGACGCGCCGACCGGATGCGCCGGGAGTTCCTCCACGACCTCGGGCGCGACGCGTCGTACCGGCTGTCGCGCGTCGAGGCCGACCCGCGCACCGACTGGCTGAAGCGTTTCCTCGCCGACCACGCGGACGAGAAGGTCGTCGTCATGTGCACGTCGCGGGAGAAGGTCGAGGCGTTCGCGGACGCGATCGAGACGAAGAAGCGGCCGGTGGCGCGGTTCCACGAGCGGATGAGCAACCTCGAGCGCGACCGGCAGGCGGCGTGGTTCCTCGCTCCGGACGGGCCGCAGCTCCTGATCAGCGCGGCGATCGGCGGGGAGGGGCGGAACTTCCAGGTGGCGCGGCACCTCGTGCTGCTCGACCTGCCGCCGACGGCCGACCGGCTCGAGCAGTGGATCGGCCGCGTCGACCGGATCGGTCAGGCGGCGGAGGTGGAGATCCACGTGCCGGCCGTTCCGGGGACGCCTCAGGCGCGGCTGCGACGGTGGTTCGACGAGGCGCTCCGCGTGTTCGAGACGCCGTGGCACGGGACGCCGGCGATCGACCGCGAGTTCGGCGACGCGCTGGTCGAGGCGCTCCTGGCCGACGGCGAGGACCGGATCGCGGCGGTCGTGGCGCGGGGTCGGGAGCGGAACGCGCAGATCCTCGACGAGCTCGAGCACGGGCGGGACCGCCTGCTCGAGCTGACGTCGTTCGACGGGGAAGCGGCGACGGCGCTGCGGGAGGCGATCGACCAGACGGAGGAGGGGCCGGAGCTCGAACAGTTCATGCTCGACGCGTTCGAGCGGGCGGGGATCGAGGCGGAGTGGATCGGGGACCGCTCGTACACGCTCCGGACCGGGCCGTCGTACCGGCGGCCGTTCCCCGGCTTCCACGGGCAGGAGATGGCGGTGACGTTCGACCGGGAGACCGGGCTCACGCACCCCGAGCGGGTGCTGCTCGGGTTCGACCACCCGATGGTGCGGGACACGCTCGACGACCTGCTCGCCCACGAGGCGGGGAACGCGGCGGTCGTCCGGCTCGACGACGATCGGGCCGGCTGGTCCCTGGAGGCGATCTACGTCGTCGAACCGACGGTCGACCGAGAGCTGCGCGCGGACCGGTTCTTCCCGCCGACGCCGATCCGGGTGGTGGTCGACGCGAGCGGCGACGAGGCGTCGATCGACGCCGAGCGCGTGCGCCGAGAGGCGACGGAGATCGACGCGAGGGTGCTGACGCTCCCGGACGTCGCGCGAAGGATCCCCGCGCTGGTCGAGGCGGCGCGGGAGCTCGCCGAGCGGCGGGCCCCGGCGATCGCGGACGCGGCCCGCGCGCGGATGCGGGACGAACTCGCGCCCCTGGTCGACCGCCTGACCGAGCTGACCGCGGTCCATCCGAGCGTCGCCCCCGAACTCGAGGCGGCCCGCGCCGAACGACGCGCCCTCGACGACGGCCTCGCGCGACACCGCATCCGCCTCGAGGGCCTCCGCCTCATCGTCCTCGCCCCCCGCCCCTGACCTCCCCAAACGGCGTCCGACCCCACGACGCGTGCGCGGCGGGGTCTGACCCCACCCCACTCACGTGCAAGGCCCGGCTCGCCACCGCGTACGTACCCAGAGCCTTGGCAATGCCTTACGGCGTTCGCCGGAGCTCGGCTCGGGGCCGGCCCGCCCCCCCTCGCGTCACGATTCCGGCCTCGCGACCGACACGGCCCGCAACTCACCGAGCGGCGCAAGCAATTCATGGGTAACGTGTTACAGAAAGAGGTGAGTGGGGTGGGGTCAGACCCCACTCCTTGCGCGTAGTGGGGTCGGACGCCGATCGGGTCGGACGCCGATCGGGTCCGCCCGCCGCCCCTGACGCCCCCGAACGGCGTCCGGGGTCAGCGGGGGGGCGGTTCGCCGAGGTCGATCGGTTGGCGGGGGAGTTCGGTCGGCTGGCCGCGGCCCTCCTCGAGGAGGTGGGTCCGGCCGGCCTCGAGGGGGCCGAACGACTCGACGGCGCGGCCCGGCCAGCGGACGGTCACCTCGCTGGCGGTCGACGCGCCGCCGGCGCCGAAGACGAGTTCGGGCGCGTTCTGTGACAGGAAGCCGGAGCCGTACGCGAGGACCTGCGCGGTCGTCCGGCCGCCGATCGTGGCGCGGACGATCGCCCCCATCGCCTCGGCCGGGCCCTCGGTCGCGCGGAGCCGCACCTTGATCGAGCGGTGCCCGGTCCCGTCCGGCGCGTCGTTCCGGTACAGCCGGTGGCGTCCGAGTTGGGAGTGATGGACGAACAGGTCCCGGTCGCCGTCGTCGTCGAAGTCGGCGAACACGAGGGCCCGCCCGTCGTTCTCGTCGTCCGCCCCCGACACGCCGGAGACGTCGAGGTACCGCCCGCCGTCCCACAACCAGACCTTGTCCCGCTCGTACCCGGCGAACGACGCGGTCCCCGCGAAGACCGGCCCCATCTGACGGTCCTGGTACGCCGCCGAGTTCACCTCCTCCGTGACGAACGTCGCGCGCGGCGGCAACGTCGACTGGACGACGTGCCGCCAGTAGACGCTCCGCGTGTCGCGGCGCGACGGCCCGGAGAGGAAGCCGTTCACGCAGACCAGGTCCTGGTCCCCGTCGAGGTCGAGGTCGTCGAACTGCGCCGACCACGCCCACCGCGCGTCGTCCCCGCCGACGTCCGCCTTCTCGAACCGCTCGCCGGTCCAGGTGAAGAGCGTGTTCCCCCCCATGAGGTCGCGCACCGTCCGCTCCAGCGGGTCCCCGTCCGGCGACGCCACCCGATCGAAGATCCGCGTCGCCTCGACCGCCGACATGTTCGCGACGTACAGGTCGAGGTCGCCGTCCCCGTCGTGGTCGCCCCAGGTGACCCCCATCCCGTTCCCGACGTCGGTCACCCCGAGCGCCGCCGTCACGTCCTCGAACGTCCCGTCGCCGCGGTTCCGGAAGAGCGCGTTCGACGCGAAGTCGTTCGCCACGTACAGGTCCTGGTCGCCGTCCTCGTCGAAGTCGCAGAACGCCGCCGCGTAGCTCCACCGCGAGTCCGCGACGCCGACCTCCGCCGCCCGGTCGACGAACCTCCCCTCCGCGCTCCCGAAGTAGAGCGCGTTCGGAGTCCCGTTCGATGCCTCGTGCCACGAGTTCGGCGCGACCAACCCCTCGACGTTGTAGCTCGCGACGTGGACGTCGACGAACCCGTCGAGGTCCGCGTCCGCGGCGGCGAGCGAGTACGTGACGTGCAGCGCGTCGAACCCCGCCGCCTCACCGACCTCCTCGAACCGGAGCCCTCCGTCCCCCGTCGTCGCGGAGACGTTCCGGTAGAGCCGGCTCGGCCCCCCGACCCGGTCCCGCTTCTCCACGTACCCGGCGTGCCCGACCAGCAGATCGACCGCGCCGTCGTGGTCCGCGTCGAAGAAGAGCGCCGCGGTCCCGTCTCCCGGCGCCGCGACGCCGGCCGCGCCGGCGATCTCCTCGAACGTCCCATCGCCCGC
>JBICIB010000431.1:0-4699 GCA_043101415.1 Planctomycetota bacterium JB042
GGCGACGCTCGCCTGGTGCCACTCGTCGCATGCGCCGTACAGGAGGACGAGCACGAACGCCCCCAGCATACGGCCGCGGTCCGGGAACGGAATCGACGGCCGCCCGAGCAGCGCCAGCCCGACGAACGTCGCGAGCCCGCCGAACAGCGGCGCGTGGGCGAGGTTGAACGCGAACGCGCCGGCGAACCCCTTCGCCCCGATCGCGGCGCCGGGGAGCGACGAGAGCGTGAAGATCCCCGCCGCCCACGAGAGCGCGAGGAGGGCCGCGACCGGGCGGGGCACGGCGGCGAGCCGCGCCGCCGCGTCGTTCATCGGTTCATCGCCGCTTCACCATCACGACCCGGACGCCCCCCTCCTTCGCCCGCTCGACCCGGACCTCGTCCGACTTCGCGCGGATCAGGAACAGCCCCCGCCCGCGTTCGAGGTCGATGTCCGGCGTGTCGTGCGGCTCGAGCGGACCGGCGAGCGCCTTCTTCAGCTCCTCGTACCGCGTGTCCTCCTCGCCGTGGACGCCGTCGTCGGCGACCGCGATCTGGACCCGGTCGTCGAAGTACTCGAGCTCGATGTCGATGGCGTGGGTCCCCTGGTTGCCGTGCTCGACGGCGTTGAACAGCGCCTCGGAGACGGCGAGGCCGAGGTCGGAGACCTTCTTGGGGGAGAACCCGCGATCGGCCGCGAACGACTCGATCGTCAGACGGATGGTCCGGATCGCGTGCGGCTCGACGGGGACCGTGAAGTCGAGGCGGATCTGCGCCGACCATCTCGCTGAGCCCACGCCGGATCCTCCACCGCCTCGACCCCGGACGAAACCTGCTTCCCGAGGTTCAGGATAGCGGCAAACCGGCCGCCGGCAAACCGCGCCTCACTCCCGCTCGATCTCCAGCGTCACGTCGAGCGACCGGGCGGCGTGCGTGAGCGCCCCGACCGAGATCCGGTCGACGCCGGTCAGGGCGTAGAGCCGCGCGGTGTGGAGGTTCACCCCGCCCGACGCCTCGAGCACGATCCGCCCCTTCGCCGCCGCGCGGACCGCCGCGACGGCCTCCTCCAGCGCGTCCGGCCGGAAGTTGTCGAACAGGATCGAGTCGACCCCCTCGTCGGCGACCGCGAGGGCCTCGGCGAGCGTCTCGACCTCGACCTGGACGAACGTCCCGTCGGGCGACTCGCTCCGGGCCCGGCGCGCCGCCTCCCGGACCCGCTCGGGCGACCCGGCCGCGCCGATCAGGTCGAGGTGGTTGTCCTTCACCAGGATCGCGTCGAACAGCCCGAACCGGTGGTTCACGCCGCCGCCGCACCGGACCGCGTCCTTCTCCAGCGCCCGCAGCAGCGGCGTCGTCTTCCGCGTGTCGACGATGTCGACCCCGGTCCCCTCGACCTCCTGGACGAACGACCGGGTCAGCGTCGCGATCCCCGACAGCCGCCCGAGGAGGTTCAGCGCCAACCGCTCGCCGGTGACGATCGTGCGCGCGCTCCCGCGGACCGTCCCGACGTGCGCCGCCGCGCCGACGTCGTCGCCGTCCCGCTGGAGCGACTCGACCTCGACCGCGGCGTCGAGCCGCTCGAACACCCGGAGCGCCGCCGCCAGCCCCGCGCAGACGCCCTCCTCGCGGATCCGGAGGTGCCCGACGGCGCGGAGGGACTCGGGGAGGAGGGCGAGGGAGGTGAGGTCGCCGTCGCCGACGTCCTCGGCGAGGGCCTGGTCGATGAACGCGTCGAGGTCGAAGGTCGGGTGCATGGCGCGCAAGTTATCCGAGCCGGGGCGGCGCGGCAGCCCGGAATCGCGCCGGTCACTCCGGGAGCGCGAACGAGACCTGCCCGACGATCCCCTCGACGGTCTTCCGCCCGATCCCGGTGACCCGCATCAGGTCGGGGTACGACCGGAACGGGCCGTGCCGCTCGCGGTGCTCGACGATCTTCCGCGCCCGCTCGGGGCCGATCTGGTGGAGGAGGGCGAGCGTGTCGGGGTCGGCGGTGTTGACGTTCACCGCGAGGCCGGAGACCGGCTCGGGGCGGTACTGGCGGTCGAGTTGGAAGAGGTGCGCCTTCGCGAGGAA
The DNA here is from genome assembly GCA_043101415.1 of Planctomycetota bacterium JB042. Classification (GTDB taxonomy): domain Bacteria; phylum Planctomycetota; class B15-G4; order B15-G4; family JADJEK01; genus JAUIEL01. Next base: position 2,052 of record JBICIB010000431.1, read on the forward strand.
GACGGTCGCCAGCAGGAGCCCGAGCCCTCCGAGGAGGAACACGCGCCGGTCGGCGCTCGGGCGCCGGACGAGACTCACGTCGGCCATCGATCCCTCCCGGGTCGCACGTGCTCGGACCCCGCCGCCGCCGGGCGGGGGGCCCGGTTCCTCGGGTCGCCGCTTGCGCGCGGCGCCGCCCTCCCTTCCGATGACGTCGCCTCGCCGCCGCCGGAGACGGACTCCGGTCGGGACGCGGGGCCGACGGCGCCCGCCGACCGGCGGGGAGAAAGCCGAGAAACCACCGCGGATTGTAGGCGAGGACGTGGAAGACACAACATCTTCCGCTCTCGTCGCGGCCGCGGCCGAGAGGACGAACGGGCGAATCGCCCCCGGAGCGACCATGACGTGGGACCCCGCCGCCGTGCGCGCGCTCTTCCCGGTGACCCGCCGTTACGCCTACTTCAACGCCGCCGCGAACGCCCCGATCGCCGACCCGGTGCGGGACGCCGTCGCCGGGTACTTCGACGACCTCGCGGCGCACGGCTCGCTCCACTACCGCGGGTGGTTCCAGGAGACCCGCGACGTGCGCGAGCGGGCGGCGCGGCTCCTCGGCGCGGACCCGGAGGAGGTCGCGCTGGTCCGGAACACCTCCGAGGGGATGAACGTCGTCGCGAACGGGCTCGGCCTCGGCGCGGGCGACTCGATCGTCGTCGTGAGCGGCGACTTCCCGGCGAACGTCCTGCCGTGGCGGCGGCTGGAGGCGGACGGGGTCGAGGTCCGGTTCGTCGAGCCGGACGCGGAGAACCGGGTGACGCCGGAGCGGGTCGCGGCGGCGTGCGACGCGTCGACCCGGATCGCGTCGGTGTCGTGGGTCTCGTTCACGAACGGCTTCCGGCTGGACGTCGCCGCGCTCGCAACGCTCCTGCACGCGCGGGACGTCCTCCTTTTCGTCGACGCGATCCAGGGGCTCGGCGTCCTCCCGCTCGACGTCCGCGCCGCCGACCTCGACTTCGTCTCGGCGGACGGCCACAAGTGGATGCTGACGCCGGAGGGGATCGGCGTCTTCTTCGTCCGGCGGTCGCTCCTCGAGCGGATCCGGCCGACGTTCGTGTCGTGGCTCTCGGTGACCGACCCGTTCGAGCACGCGCGGTACGACAGCCCGCTCCATCCCGACGCGCGGCGGTTCGAGTTCGCGACGCCGAACACGGCCGGAATCTTCGCGCTCCGCGCCGGGCTCGACGTGCTGCTCGAGGCGGGCGTCGAGAACGTCGCCCGGCACGTGAAGGGGCTGACCGACGCGCTCTGCGCCGGGCTCGCGGCGCGCGGGTATCGGGTGCGATCGCCGCGCGGCGACGGGGAGTGGTCGGGGATCGTCGGGTTCGACGCCGGCGGCGACGACCTCGGTCCGATCCACGCCGCGCTCGAGGCGGCCTCGGTCCAGACCGCGCGGCGAGGCGACGTGATCCGGGCCGCGGTCCACCTCTACAACGACGCGGGCGACGTCGAGCGGCTCCTCGGGGCGCTGCCGGCGAGGGCGGGATGAACCGGGAGGATCAGGCCGTCTCCGTCGCGGCGTGGCTCGGCGAGTCGCTCGCGCTCGTCGCGATCTCGGCGCTCGTCCTGGCGTGGATGGTCCCGGCCGTCGACCGGCGGCTCCCGCCGGCGCGGAAGGAGCCGCTCTGGCTGCCGCAGCTCGCGTTCGTGGCGCTCGCGACGTTCCTCCTCTGCACGCTCGTCGTGCCGGCGCTGATCGTGAAGGCGTTCGGCGCGTCGGACGGCGCGCCGTCCCCGGAGCTCGGCACCTTCGCCACCGCGGTCGCGAACCTCCTCGCCATCGGGCTGACGCTCGTCGTCGCGCGCCGGCGGTTCGACGCGACCGCCGCCGACGTCGCGCTCGCGCGCCCGCGGCCGCTCGCCCTCGCCTTCGGCGCCCTCGCGATCGTCGCCGCGTTCCCGGCGTTCCTCGGGATCTCGTTCGTCAACCTCCGCCTGACCGAGGCGCTCGGCCTCGAGCCGCACCAGGCGCTCGTACAAACCCTCCTCGACGACCGGGAGTTCCTGTCGCGGCCGTGGGTCCTCGCGTCGATCGTGCTCGTCGTCCCGTTCTGCGAGGAGCTCCTGTTCCGCGGGCTCCTCCAGCGCGCGCTCCGGGTCGCGATGCCCGCCGCGCCGGCGATCCTCGCGTCGTCGTTCCTGTTCGCGGTGGTGCACGACCCGCAGTCGCTCCTCCCCGTCTTCACGATCGGCGTCGTGCTCGGGATCGTGGTCGAGGTGACCGGCTCGGTCTGGGCGGCGACGCTGGCCCACGGGCTGTTCAACGCGGTGAACCTGGCGACGATCGCGCGCGACGCGGGGTGAGCGGGGGGAGGGCTCGAGCCGGTCGCGTTCACGCCCGCCGTCTCGCCCGGAGCCGTGAGAGCGAGGCGAACTCCTGGCGGCCGACCTCGGGGCGCTCGGCCGGAGGCGATTCGCAAGTTCACAGAGGATCATGCGACGCGGAGATCGGCCGCGAGGAGCCGCCGCAGGACCGTATGACTTCTCCATTGTCCGATACGCCTTCCTCCATCGACTGTCCATGGGCGTCTTCCCCCGCCACGCACTCGTGGCGACCGCGCCGAACGGCGTCGTGACGCTCCCGAACCCTCGGAGGCCGGTTGAGCTCGAACCGG
>JBICIB010000432.1:0-3828 GCA_043101415.1 Planctomycetota bacterium JB042
CCGCGTCTTCGGGCGTCTCGGCCTCCGGGTTCGGCGCGGCGTCGGGCGTGTCGACCGCCTCGTCGTCGTGGCGCTTGCGTCCCATCAGTCGAACATCTCCTTGACCTTGTCGAACCAACCCTTCCGCTGCGGCCCGACCTGGAGGTCCTCGGTCTTCGCGAACTCGCGGAGCAGCTCCTCCTGTCGGGGCGAGAGCTTCTTCGGGGTCTCGATCACGACCCGGACCTTCAGGTCGCCGCGGCCGTGGCCATAGACGTTCGGGAGGCCCTGGCCGCGCAGCGTGAACTCCTTGTGCGTCTGCGTCCCGCGGGGGATCTTCAGGCGCTCCTTCCCGCGCATCGTCGGGACCTCGACCTCGGTGCCGAGGGCGGCCTGCGAGAACGCGATCGGCATCTCGCAGAGGAGATCGTCGTCCTGGCGTTCGAAGATCGGGTGCTCGTTCACCTGCACGAAGCAGTAGAGGTCGCCGCGGGGGCCGCCGTTGCGGCCCGGTTCGCCCTCCCCGGAGACCCGGAGCTGGGTGCCGTCCTGAACCCCGGCCGGGATGCGGACGGTGATCTCCCGCTTCATCGGCGTGCGGCCGGAGCCGCGGCACGAGCCGCACGGCTTCTCGACCACCGTCCCCTCGCCCCGACAGCGCGGACACGCCTGCCGGATGGCGAAGAACCCCTGCGAGACCTGGATCTGACCGGCGCCCCCGCAGTCCGAGCAAGGCACGCGGCCCGACGAACCCTCGGCGCCCGTCCCGGCGCACTCCTCGCAGTTCTCCTGGCGGCGGAGTTCGATCGTCTTCTCGACGCCGCTCATCACCTCGTCGAGGTCGAGCGAGAGCTGGCACTTCAGCGAGGCGCCGCGTTCGGCCCGGGGCCCGCGTCCGCGGCCGCGCCCGAACCCGAACAGGTCCTCGAACGGCGAGCCGCCGCCGCCGCCGCCGAAGATGTCGCCGAACGCGGAGAAGATGTCCTCGACCCCGGAGAAGCCGCGCGGACCGGCGCCGGCCCCCTCCAGGCCGCGGTGACCGAACTGGTCGTAGATCTTCCGCTTCTTCTCGTCGGAGAGGACCTGGTACGCCTCGGCCGCCTCCTTGAAGTTCTGCTCGGCCTGGGCGTCACCCTTGTTCCGGTCGGGGTGGAACTGGAACGCCAGCTTGCGATACGCGCGCTTGATGTCGTCGTTCGAGGCGCCTCGTTCGACGCCCAGCACCTCGTAGTAGTCGCGTTTCGCCATGCGGGTCGCCATGTCGGGCCCTCTCCGGGCCGCTCCGGGGGAACGGGCGAGGCCGCGAGGGGGGAGGGCGGGGCGCGCCCGCCCTCCGCCCCTCGGGCCCGTGGAGGACGACCGTCAGGTCGTGCTCCCGCCGACCGGCTCGGCCTTCTCCTTGAGGTCGGTCACGAGGGTCTCCGTGGTGAGGAGGAGCCCCGCGATCGACGCCGCGTTCTGCAGCGCCGAGCGGACGACCTTGGTCGGGTCGACGACGCCCGCCTTCACCAGGTCCTCGTACGTCCGGGTCAGGGCGTTGAAGCCGTGGGCGTTCTTCCGCCCCTTCACCTCGGACACGACGACCGCTCCGTCCTCGCCCGCGTTCGTGGCGATCCAGTAGAGCGGCGCCTGGATCGCCTTCTCGACGACCGCCTTGCCGAACTTCTCGTCCCCCCGGAGCCGCAGGGACTCGAGGGCGGGGAGGGTCCGGAGGAGGGCGACGCCGCCGCCGGGGACGATCCCCTCCTCGACCGCCGCGCGGGTGGCGTGGAGGGCGTCGTCGACGCGGGCCTTCTTCTCCTTCAGCTCCGCCTCGGTGGCGGCGCCGACCTTCACCACCGCGACGCCGCCGGTCAGCTTCGCGAGGCGCTCCTGGAGCTTCTCGCGGTCGTAGTCGGAGGTCGACTTCTCGGCCTGCGCCCGGATCTGCCGGATGCGGTCCTCGATGTCGGCCTTCTTGCCGGCGCCGCGGATGATCGTGGTCGCGTCCTTCGTGACCCGGATCGTCTTGGCGCGGCCGAGCTGGTCGACCGTGACGGACTCGAGCGTCTGACCGAGCTCCTCCGAGATGAAGGTGCCGCCGGTCAGCGTCGCGATGTCCTGAAGCATCGCCTTGCGGCGGTCGCCGAAGCCCGGCGCCTTCACCGCGCAGCACGACAGGACGCCGCGCAGCTTGTTCACGACCAGGGCCGCGAGCGCCTCGCTGTCGATGTCCTCGGCGATGATCAGAAACGGCTTGCCGGTCCCGGCGAGCTTCTCCAGGAGGGGAAGGAGCGCGCGGAGGTTCGAGAGCTTCTTCTCGTGGATGAGGATGGACGCGTCCTCGAGCTCGGTGCTCATCGACTGGACGTCGGTGACGAAGTACGGCGACAGGTATCCCTTGTCGAACTCCATCCCCTCGACCAGCTCGAGCTCCGTCTCCGCGGTCCGTCCCTCCTCGACCGTGATCACGCCGTCCGGACCGACCTTCTGGACCGCCTCGGCCAGGAGCTTGCCGATCTCGGCGTCCTGGTTGGCGGAGATGGTGCCGACCTGAGCGATCTCCTCCTGGCTCTTGATCTTCTTCGACATCGAGTCGAGCTCGGCGACGACGCACGCGACGGACGCGTCGATGCCGCGCTTCAGGTGGACCGGGTTGACGCCGGAGGTCAGCGCCTTCAGGCCCTCGCGGTAGATCGCCTCGGCCAACACGGTCGCCGAGGTCGTGCCGTCGCCCGCCGCGTCGGAGGTCTTGTTGGCGACCTCGTTCACGAGCTTGACGCCCATGTTCTCGAACGGATCCTCGAGCTCGATCTCCTTCGAGACCGAGACCCCGTCCTTGGTGATCTGGGGCGAACCGAACGACTTCTTCAGGATGACGTTCCGGCCGCCGGGGCCGAGCGTCACCTTCACCGTGCGCGCGAGCTTCTCGACCCCCTTCAGGATCTTCCGCTGCGCGTCGTCCTCGAACATCAACTGCTTCGCCATGACGCCCTCCTCAGCGGTCGAAGCGCAAGAGGATCTCGTTCTCGCGCATGATCTTGAACTCGTGGCCGTCGACCTCGACGTCGCTGCCGGAGTACTTGCCGAACATCACCTCGTCGCCGACCTTCAGGGTCATCGGGAGGCGGTCGCCGTCCTTGCCGAGCTTGCCGGCGCCGATCGCGGTCACCTTCCCGCGCTGGGGCTTCTCCTGCGCCGAGTCCGGGAGGACGATCCCGCCGGCGGTGGTCTGCTCGGCCTCCAGGACCTCGATGACGACGCGGTCGTCCATCGGGCGAATCTTCACCATGGTTCTCTCTCCTTGTTCGTTTCGTTCGTTCGGTTTCGGGGACGGGGGACGGGAGGAGGCGGGGCTCAGAAGCCCATGCCGCCCATCCCTCCCATGCCGCCCATTCCGCCCATGCCACCCATACCGCCCATTCCGCCCATGCCGTCCATGTCGCCGCCCTCGGGGCCGGCGGCCTCCGGCTTCGGCAGGTCGGCGACGAGCGCGTCGGTGGTGAGCAGCAGCGTGGCCACCGAGGCGGCGTTCTGCAGCGCGGAGCGGACGACCTTCGTGGCGTCGATCACGCCCGCCTCGAGCAGGTCCGTGAACTCGCCCTTCAGGGCGTCGTACCCGTGGTTCCCCTTCGCGTCCGAGACCTCCTTCACCACGAGCGGGGCGTCGGCGCCGGCGTTCGTGGCGATCGTGCGGAGCGGCATCTCGAGCGCTCGGCGGAGCGTGTCGATCCCGAACTTCTCGTCCCCCTCGGTCTCGACCTTGTCGAGCGCCTTGCGGGCGCGCAGGAGGGCGACGCCGCCGCCGGGGACGATCCCCTCGTCGACGGCCGCGCGCGTGGCGTGGAGGGCGTCCTCGATAGATCGGAA
>JBICIB010000433.1:0-6026 GCA_043101415.1 Planctomycetota bacterium JB042
GAGACGGACGAACGTCCCGGTCGTCGGCGTGAACGTCTCCAGCGCGTCGGCGAGGCGGCGGAGGTTCTCCGGATCGACCTCGTCCCGGACGTCGTTCCGCTCCATCGGATCGTCCCGCCACCGGAACAGCATCGGCGACCGGCCGTCGCCCGGATCGATCAGCTTGAACGCGTCGGTGCGGACCGCCCGCTCGAGCCCGTCCGACGACTCCATGAAGACGAGGTCGTGGACCGCTCGCGCCTCGCCGGCCAGCAGCGGGACGAGCGACTTCCCGTCGGCCGGCGGCGCCTCCGGCAGCCCGAGCAGCTCGACCAGCGTCGGCAGGACGTCGACGTTCTGCGTGATCGCGGGGATCCGCGCCCCCTCCCGCTGGTGCGGCAGCTTGATCATCAGCGGCGTGTGCACCACCCCCTCGAACAGCCGCTGGTGCGTGAACGCGGCGGCCCGCGGCGGCCGGCCGACGTGCCCGAGGTTCTCGCCGTGGTCCGCCATCACCACGATCAGCGCGCGGTCGAACAGTCCGCGCTCGCGCAGGCGGTCGAAGAACGTCCCGACGTGCCGGTCGCACGAGCGGATCTCCGCGTCGTACAGCGCGCGCCCGTTCGCGAGCCGGAGGTCGTTCGTCCCCTCCGCGTGCTCCCGGATCCACTCCGGACGCTCCATCGGCGGGAGGGCCGCCAGCTCGTCGTGGACCTCCTCCCGCCCGACCTCCGCGAGGTGATGCCGCAGGAAGAGGTTCCGGGTCTCCTCCGGCGCGTCGTACACGAGGTCGAACCGCTCGGTGTGCGGGTCGAAGTAGTGCGCGAAGACGAACAGCGGGCCGTCCCCCGCCGCCTCGATCGCCTCGTCGAGCCGCGGGAGGAGGCGCGCGTTCGTGTCTCCGCCGTGCGCGCAGAAGATCCGCTCGCGGATCGGCCGCGTCGGATCGATCACCGAGAAGGCGTCCCATCCGCGCATGACGATCGCCCGCGGGTCGGTCTCGGCGAACGACGGGTGGCTGACGACGCCGAGCCGGTGGTCCCCGCGGGACGCCAGCCGCTCGGTCAGCGACACGCCGTCCGGCGCCGACGCGAGCGCCGCCTCGGTCGGCACCGGCAGGAACATCTGGTGCGACTTCGGGTAGAGGCCGGTGAAGATCGACGTCAGGGAGCCGAACGTCGAGTTGAGCTGCGTCGAGTTCGCCTCGAACACGAACGCTCGCTCGGCGAAGGCGTCGAGGACGGGCGAGGTCTCGAGCGGGCAGCCGTAGCAGCCGAGCCGGTCGGCGCGGAGCGTGTCGATGACGACCAGGACCACCGGCGTGTCCGCCGGCACCTCGAGCGACGCGCGGTCGGAGCACGCGGCGAGGAACGACGCGAACGGGAGGAACGGGAGGGTCCACCGCCCCGCGACGCGGGACCCCGGAGCGGCGCGGCGAGTCACCCGGCGGCCGGCGTTCGGTCCGCCACGCATTCCTTCAGCAGGGCGACCGCGTCGACCTCGGCCTTGTGGATCTCCTTGAGCTGCGCGGCGATCTCGCCGTACAGCGCCTGCCGCGTCTTCGGGCCGAGCGGGCAGCTCTGGTTGTGCTTCTGCCGAAGCGCCTCGAGCCGGTCGGAGTACCTCTTCAACTCCTCCAGGCCGGTCTGCCCCTGCGTCCGGAGGATGACGTGCTTCTTCTCGATCAGGTCGAGCGTCTCCGCGAACGTCTCCGGCGGGAGCACGATCTCCGCGAGGCGCGACCAGTGCTTGGCGACCGCGCGATAACGCCGCGACACCTTCGCGACCGCCTTGTCGTCGAGGATGCGGGACGCCTCGGAGAGGAAGTCCGCGAACATCGAGCGGAGCCCGGCGCCGTCGGTCCCGAGGTGGCAGATCGACTCGTGGAGGGCGACGAGCGCGCCGTACAGACCGACGCCGTCCGGGAAGACGGTCGGCCACCCCTTCTTCCCCTTCTTGTCGGTGACCGCCTTCGCCCACTTCAGCAGCGCCGGGAGCCCGAACGCGTCCGACTTGGACGTGAGCTGCTCGACGCAGTCCCGCATGCCGGCGACGACCGCCCGTTCGAGGAGCGGCGCCTCGGGCGGCCCGACGGCGAGGATCCGGTTCTTGTGGGCGCCGATGCGGCCGCGCGCGGTTTGGAACTGATCGCGCGTGAGGAGGAACGGCTTCTTGCCGAGGTCGTCGATCAGCACCGACTTCTCGTCGAGGCCGTACGCGATCACGATCCAGCCGAAGCAGCCGCTGAACTCCTTCGTGAGGTGCAGGTACGGGAGGTTTCCCTGGTCGACCCAGCAGATCGCCGGCCGCCCGGCCGCGAGCACCTGGGCGAGGTTCTTCTGCGCGGTCTTCGCGCCGCCGGTCTCGTGGAACACGTGCGGCGCCGAGAGGCGGGAGCAGATCGTCTCGGTGTACTGCCGCGGGTCGTTCCAGCGGTGCTGGAAGCCGAGCGTCATCACCGCGGCGTCGTGCTTCTTGAACTCCCACAGCGCGCAGCCGATCCCGATGCCGCCCCCGATCCCGAAGAGGAGTTCCTCCGAGAACGGCTTCCCCGTATGAGGCGCGACGGCCCCGAGATACGCCAGAGCGTTCGCGATCGTCGCCGACTCGGGGTGGGTGCCGCCCGCGGGTCGGTAGTTCTGGAGGAGCAGGTCGGGCATCCGGCCGGGTCCAGGAATTGGAGACTACGTCCCGTACGTAGCTGCGGACCGGATGAATGGTAGGAATCGGCGCTTCCGATCAAAGCCCGAACCACCGCTCGTCCGGGAGAAAGACCCCTCCGCCCCGCCCGGGTCGGCTCGGCACTTCCGCCCCCAAGCCCCTACTTCGAAAGCGGTTGGCGCCGCTCCAGCTCGATCCGGCCGAGATCGTTGTCGGCCGCGGTCTCGATCCGGACCCGCTCCCGGTCGTGGGTGCGGTAGCGCGGATGGACGACCGACATCCGGAACTCGCCGCCCACGGTCGACTTGAAGCGGAACCGGCCGTCCGCCGCCGTCTCGACCCGCAGAGGGAGCTTCAGCGTGTCGTCCTCGCCCGGGAACTCGGCGTACAGCTCGATCCGCGCCCCTTCGACGCCGCGGCCGTCCGCGGCGGCGACGACGAGACCGAACGCCGAGCCGAACTTCGTGTCGTAGAACCGCTGCATGGCGACGATCACGCCGAAGGACCCGACGAAGAACGCCATCACGAGCCAGAACCGTCGATTCATCCGGGCAGCGTAGCAGAGTCGTGCCCCCGCCGGTCGCCGTCCCGGCGGGCCCCGAAGCCGGCTCGCGGTTGCCGCGCCGGGCGCCGGTTGTCAAACTGGCTCAGTTTGGCCACGTTCGGCGCTCCTCCCTCCGTCTCCCAACCTCGACCACCCCGCCCATGCCGCGACGCGACGACATCGAAAAGGTCCTGATCATCGGCTCCGGCCCGATCGTCATCGGCCAGGCGTGCGAGTTCGACTACTCCGGCACCCAGGCCTGCAAGGCGCTGCGGGAGGAGGGGTACGAGGTCGTGCTCGTCAACTCGAACCCCGCGACGATCATGACCGATCCGGAGACGGCGGCCCGGACGTACGTCGAGCCGATCGTCGCCGAGGCGGTGGCGAAGGTGATCGAGAAGGAGCGTCCCGACGCGCTCCTCCCGACGCTCGGCGGGCAGACCGCGCTGAACACCGCGATCAAGCTCGTCGACATGGGGGTGCTCGAGAAGTACGGCGTCGAGATGATCGGCGCGCGGTACGACGTCATCAAGAAGGCCGAGGACCGCGAGCTGTTCCGCGACGCGATGAACGAGATCGGCGTCGAGATGCCGCGCAACGCCATCGCCTACACGATGGACGAAGCGCTCGAGGCGCGGGACAAGATCGGCCTCCCGTGCGTCATCCGGCCCTCGTTCACGATGGGCGGCTCGGGCGGGGGGATCGCCTACAACGTCGACGAGTTCGAGCAGATCGTGTCGAACGGACTCGCGCTCTCGCTCAACTCCGAGGTCCTGATCGACGAGTCGATCATCGGCTGGAAGGAGTACGAGCTCGAGGTGATGCGCGACTACAAGGACAACGTGGTCATCGTCTGCTCGATCGAGAACCTCGACCCGATGGGCGTCCACACCGGCGACTCGATCACCGTCGCGCCGGCGCAGACGCTCACCGACCGCGAGTACCAGAAGATGCGCGACGCCGCGCTCGCGATCATCCGCGAGATCGGCGTCGAGACCGGCGGGTCGAACATCCAGTTCGCGGTCTGCCCGAAGACCGGCCGGATGACGGTCATCGAGATGAACCCGCGCGTGTCGCGGTCCTCCGCGCTGGCGTCGAAGGCGACCGGGTTCCCGATCGCGAAGATCGCCGCCAAGCTGGCGGTGGGGTACTCGCTCGACGAGATCCCGAACGACATCACCGAGAAGACGCCCGCGTGCTTCGAGCCGACGATCGACTACTGCGTGGTCAAGGTCCCGCGCTTCGCGTTCGAGAAGTTCCCGGGCGCCGACCCGACGCTCACCACCGCGATGAAGTCGGTCGGCGAGACGATGGCGATCGGACGGACGTTCAAGGAGTCCCTCCAGAAGGCGCTGCGGGGGCTCGAGACGAAGCGGTTCGGCCTCGGCGCCGACCCCGAGGACCGCGCGAAGCCGGCGCCGTCGCTCGCCGACATCCGGAAGTCCCTGCTGAAGCCGAACTGCCAGCGGATCTTCGACATCCGGCACGCGCTCCGGGCCGGCATGACGGTCGACCTGATCCACGAGCTGACGAAGATCGACCGCTGGTTCCTCGAGAACCTGCGCGAGATCGTGGCGTTCGAGGGCGACCTGTCGCGCTACTCCGACCCGACGACGATGCCGCCGGAGATCCTGCGGGAGGCGAAGCGCCTCGGGTTCTCCGACGTCCAGATCGCGACCTTGACCGGCGGCGACGAGGAGGTCGTGCGCCTCCACCGCCGCGCCCTCGGCATCCGCGCGGCGTTCAAGAAGGTCGACACCTGCGCCGCCGAGTTCGCGTCGGCGACGCCGTACTTCTACTCGACGTTCGAGCGCTCGACCGAGGCGACCGACTCCGGCGCCCGGAAGGTGATGATCCTCGGCGGCGGCCCGAACCGCATCGGCCAGGGGATCGAGTTCGACTACTGCTGCGTCCAGGCCGCGATCGGGCTGAAGGAGATGGGGATCGAGACCATCATGGTCAACTCGAACCCCGAGACGGTCTCGACCGACTTTGACACCTCCGACCAGCTCTTCTTCGAGCCGCTGACGCGCGAGGACGTGCTCGCCATCCACGACTCGCAGCAGATCGACGGCTGCATCGTCCAGTTCGGCGGACAGACCCCGCTCAACCTCGCCCGCGCGCTCGAGCAGGCGGGCGTCACGATCATCGGCACGTCGCCGGATTCGATCGACGCGGCGGAGGACCGCGACCGGTTCCAGCGGCTGCTGAAGCACCTCGACCTGCGGCAGCCGGCGAACGACACCGCCAACACCGTCGACGAGGCGGTCGCCGTCGCGGAGCGGATCGGCTACCCCGTCGTCGTCCGCCCGTCGTACGTCCTCGGCGGCCGGGCGATGGAGATCGTCTACGACACCGAGTCGCTCCGGAGGTTCGCCGCCGTCGCCGCGGACGTCGCCCCCGACGCGCCGATCCTGATCGACAAGTTCCTCGAGAACGCGATCGAGGTCGACGTCGACGCGGTCGCCGACGCCGAGCGCGTCGTGGTCGGCGGCGTGATGGAGCACATCGAGGAGGCGGGGATCCACTCGGGCGACTCGACCTGCGTCCTGCCGCCGTACACGCTCACCGACGACCTGATCGACGAGATCCGCCGGCAGACCCACGCGCTGGCGAAGGCGCTCGACGTCCGCGGGCTGATGAACATCCAGTTCGCGATCCAGCGCGGGACGATCTACGTCCTCGAGGTGAACCCGCGCGCGTCGCGAACGGTCCCGTTCGTGTCGAAGGCGATCGGCGTCCCGCTCGCCCGCATCGCGGCGAAGGTGATGGCCGGCATGACGCTCGCCGAGCTCGGGTTCACCGAGGAGGTCTGGCCGCGCCACGTGTCGGTGAAGGCGCC
>JBICIB010000434.1:0-2689 GCA_043101415.1 Planctomycetota bacterium JB042
AATCCGCGAGCGCCGCCCCCGCCGCGGATTGCCTCGAGGCCTGCGGATTCAGCGGCAGCAAGAGCGTGACGATGCCGGACGGGACGAGAGTGGTCGTCGGAATGCCCTCCGCCTCCGGCGGCGCGGACGTCGTCGTCGGCGTCGGTGGCGACGGCACCGGGAACGGGGCGGGACAGGATGGCAGCGCGGTCAACACGGAACCCGGAGGAGCGGCCGTGGCCGTCGGCGGAGAAGGGGGTTCCGGCGGCGGCACCAAGGGAGGCGACGCCAAGGCGACGTCGACCGGCGGCGACTCCGTCGCGATCGGAGGCGACGGCGGATCGAGTGCGGACAAGGGCGGGCCCGGAGGATCGGCGACCGCCGAGAACAAACAAGGAGGGAAGACCGCCGTCGCCAAGGGCGGAACCGGCGGTGACCCCGGAGGACCGAGCGAACCGGGCGGGCCGGGCGGGCCGGCGAAGGCGACCGCCGGGGGATCGACCGTGAGCCACACCGGCGGCCCTGGCGGAACCGGAACACACGGAACGGGAGGAACCGCCAAGATGGCCGGCGGCCAGAGCACCGGCAGCGACGGAGGCGCGCAGCCGAACCAGTGACCGCCACCCGAGCCGTCCGGAGGCTCCGCTCCGAAGCGATCGGAAGGCTCGCGTTCTGCACGGGCAGCTTCGACCGCAGCGGTCGAGCGCGTCCCATCCATCGACTGGGAGCCACGCCGTGAGCACGTCGTGCCCCTCGCCCGGCCTCACCGACCGCCCGGCGCCCACTCGTCGTCAAGCATGGAGAGGACCGCGACGTCGACGAACCGGCCGCCGAGGTTCTCCGCGCGGCGGAGGACGCCCTCGAGCCGGAAGCCGAGGCGCTCGGGGATCGCGCGGCTCGCCGTGTTGCCGACCGCGCACCGGATCTCGACGCGCACGACCTCCCACTCCCGGAACGCGTGGTCGACGAGGACGCGCACCGATCGCGTCACGAGCCCCCGCCCCCGGCACGCCTCCGCGAGCCAGTAGCCGATCGACGTCGACCGGTGCACCGCGTCGACGTCGTGGAAGCCGATCACTCCCGCGATCCGCCCGCCGGCGACGATCGCCGCCGTGAGCCCCCGCCCCGCGGCGGCCCGCTCGGTCGCGCCGCGGACGAACGCGCGCACGTCGTCGACCGAGACCGTCCCGTCGACCCACGGGAGCCAGCGCCGGAGGTCCGCGCGGTTCGCGTCGACGAGCGCGAACAGCTCCGGCGCGTCGTCCTCCGTCAGCGTCCGGAGTCGATCGCCGTCCCCGAGGTCTCGTTCGAACATCGTCCTCCTCTCGCGCGATCGAGGGACCGCCGTCACGACGCGTCCGGCGGACCGGCGGCGTCGGGAGCGCGGGTCCACCCCTCGTTCCGGAGCGTGAGCGACTCGATGGCGACGGCGTCGCCGCCGGCGCGAAGGTCGGAGTGCGCCCGGACCTCGCTCGGCCGGCAACCGAGCACCCGATAGCGCGCCACGAGCCGACCCGTCTCGTCGTGCGCCTCGAGGACGAGGTCCGCGGGGACGTCGTCCGGCGCCGACTCCGCGCCCTCTCCCGAACGGGGCGCCGACTCGATCCACCGCCGGAACTCCGGGTCGCGCGTGACGCCGCGCTCCAGCGTGATCGGACCGTGCCGATCGCCGCCGCTCGCGTCCCGCCGCGCGCTCATCCGGCTCATCGCGGCCACGACCCGGTCGCCGCGTCGGATGCGGAAGCCGAAGTTCGCGTACGGGTCGACTCCGAGCGTCGCCATCTCACTCCTCACCGCCGATGCGCCGTCACGAGCCCGAGCCGGCGCGCTTCCCGTGCTCGAACAGGAACGCCACGGCGAACTCGACGGACTGCCGCTTCAGCTCACCGATCCGATCCCGCACGGCGTCGTACTCCGCGTCGTCCCCCCACTGGATGCGGAAGAGCCGCCTCGGCTCCTGATCCACCCGGCGGAGGCGGACCTCTTCCTCCGCGTGCGCCGGGCGGAAGTCGAGCGTCCTCGACTCCCAGAGCTCGCACCGCCCCTCCGCCTCGAGCGCGTCCATCAGCCGCGCGGCCACCTCGCTCCGTCGGGAGGCGGCGGCAATCAGACTTCCCGAGAGGACCGCGAGCGACCGCTGCATCGACCTCGCGTCGGCCTCGTCGAGGACGATCCCCCACGGGTTCAGCCGTTCGTCGGCGAGGGCGCTCCGGACGGTCAGGATCTCGCCCACCTGCAGATCGGTCAGGCCCAGACGGACGGTCGACGCGAGGAGACGCTCGATCACCTCCGCCGGCGCATCCGGAGCGTCCGCCGCGTCCCGGCGCGGCCCCGCCTCCGATCGGGCGACGGCCGGGCTCGCGTCGTCCTCGCCGCGATCCGGAGCGTCGACCGAGGGGCGCTCCGGCCGCGGCACGGACGTGCGAACCGTGGGCGCCGGGGCGCCCCGCCCCCACCAGACGCTCGAGAGCGCCGCGATCGCGAGCCCCAGGAGCGTCGCCGGGACCGGCTTCATGAACGACCTCCTCGCGCGGACCGATCGCGGATCGTACCGCGCGCGAGGGCGTTCGTCCGAGGGAAGCTCGGTCGGTGCCTCGAACGCCCTCGCGCGCGGTACGATCCGCGATCGGTCCGCGCGAGGAGGTCGTTCATGAAGCCGGTCCCGGCGACGCTCCTGGGGCTCGCGATCGCGGCGCTCTCGAGCGAGATC
>JBICIB010000435.1:0-2741 GCA_043101415.1 Planctomycetota bacterium JB042
TTCCGGGATCGACGAGAACGACGGCCGGGTCTCCGCCTGCTTCAACCCGCGCCACGCCCTCTCCGCGACGCTCCCGGGCGACCCCGAGCCGACGACGGTCGACATCGTCATCTGCTTCGAATGTCTCTCCCTGCAAGCGTTCGTCGACGGCGAACACGCCACGAACGCGCTGACGAGCGGGTCGCCGCAGGAGACCTTCTCCGCCGTCCTCTCGGAGCACGCGATCCGCGTTCCCGACCGCTGATCCCCCCGCCGCCCTCCTCCGGCGGGCGGGGAAATCGAGCCCCGGGCGAGCGCCGCCCGCCGCGACCCCTTACCATTCGCCGCCCCGGGTTCTCGAGGCGAGATGCATGGAGGGAGCGGCGCTCCTCACTCTGGTCGTGCTGGCGGCGACGACGGTGCTCCTCGTGACCGAGGCGCTGCCGATCGGCATCGTCGCCCTGCTCGGTCCGGTCGTCCTGGTGCTCGGCGGCGTCCTCGACGCGCAGGAGCTCTGGCAGGGCCTCGCGCACCCCGCGGTCGTCGCGATCGCCGCGATGTTCGTGGTCTCGGCCGGCATCTCCCGCACGAACGCGCTCGGCTTCCTCGGCGACGGCCTGACCAAGATCTCGGAGCGCGGCCCCCGCTACGTCCTGGTGGTGATGATGGCGGCGGTCGCCCTGATCTCCGCGTTCACCAACAACACGACCGTCGTGCTGGTCGGCCTGCCGGTCCTCCTCGCGATGTGCGAGAAGACCGACCAGCCGCCGAGCCGATACCTCATCCCGCTGTCGTTCGCGTCGATCTTCGGCGGGATGATGACGCTCGTCGGGACGTCGACGAACGTCGTGGTCGCGGAGCTGTCGCCGCCGGACGTCGTTCTCGGGATGTGGACCTTCCTGCCGATGGGCGCGGTCTTCGTCTTCGCCGGCGTCCTCTACATGGCGTACGTCGGCGTCCGATTCCTGCCGGACCGCATGGCGCTCTCGATGACGCTCTCGCGCGGCATCCCGACCGAGTACGTCACCGAGGCGGAGATCGGCGCCGGCTCGGTCCTGATCGGAAAGACGCTCGACGAGGTGTCGGAGCGGAACGAGGTGCAGGTCCTCGAGCTGGTCCGGAACGGCATCATCGAGGTGCCGCGCCCCGACGCCGTGCTGCGGGACGGCGACGTGCTCATCCTGAAGGGGGCGCCGGGACAGATCGTCGACCTCTCGCGGTCGGGCGCGAACATCGTCCCGACCGAGGACGACCGCCACGTCACGACGCGCGACGTCGACATGACCCTCGCGGAGGTGATCGTCCCGCCGGGGTCGCGCTGGATCGATCGGCGGGTCAGCGACATCGGATTCCGCTCGCGGTACGGCGTCTCGGTGATGGCGCTGCAGCGGCACGGCCACCACCTCCGCCAGAAGGTGGGCGACGTCTACGTCGAACCGGCGGACATGCTGCTGGTGCAGGGGACGGTCGACGCGCTCCGCAACCTGCGCGCGTCGGAGAACTTGATCCTGGTCGAGGGGATCGAGGAGAACGTCCCGCGTCGCGCCAAGGCGCCGCTCGCGCTGTCGGTCCTCCTCGCGTTCGTCCTGCTCGTGTCGTTCACCGACCTCGGGCTCGCCACCTGCGCCATCACCTGCGGTATCGCCATGGTCCTGTCGCGCTGCCTCACCGCGCAGCAGGCGTACTCGTCGCTCGATTTCAACGTCCTCCTGCCGCTGGTCGGATTCCTCGCGCTCTCGACCGCGCTCGAGAAGACCGGCCTCGCGCAGGACGCCGCCGCGACGACGATGTCCCTGCTCGACGGGGCGCCGATGTGGCTGATCGTCGCGGTCCTGTACGCGATCACCGCGTTCGCCAGCGACATCCTCTCGAACGGCGCCGTCGCCGCGTTGATGGTGAAGATCGTCGTCCCCGCCGCCGCGCTGCTCGGCGTCGACCCGACG
This sequence comes from Planctomycetota bacterium JB042, assembly GCA_043101415.1. GTDB lineage: Bacteria > Planctomycetota > B15-G4 > B15-G4 > JADJEK01 > JAUIEL01. The sequence goes on from JBICIB010000435.1 coordinate 1,923, forward strand.
ATCTTCCTCATGACCGTCGCGTTCGCCGCGTCCGCCGCGTTCCTCACGCCGGTCGGATACCAGACGAACCTCCTGGTCTACGGCCCCGGCGGCTACCGGTTCGGGGACTTCATCCGGGTCGGCCTCCCGCTGCGCCTGATCTTCATCCTCCTCGCCGCGGTCTTCGTGCCGCTCTTCTACGGCGGCCCGGCGGGCTGAGGGACGTCGATGGACCGGGAAGAACCCGACGCCTTCCTCGCGCGATCGCTCGCCGACGGGAAGCTGTCGCGCGGCGAGCGCGGCGCGGGGAGCAACGAGAGCAGGGGAGAGCAAGGGAGAGCAGGGGAGAGGGCGCTGACGCGTAGAATGGGCATCGACGCGAAGAACCCGCGCCAGCGCCATCTCATGGGTCCTTTCCGGATTCCCCCTTCCCCATCCCGGAAGCGGGTGAGGAAGTCCGGAGCGGGCGAGGCGGGGCCGGAGGAGGGATGATGCTCCGAGAGCGACCCCGCAGCGCGACTCGAAGACGCGCGGAGACGATCCCGGACTCATCGCGCGAGGACGTGAGCGGGTCGGAGAGCTCGTCCCTCCTCCGGCCGCCGCCGTGGCGAACCCGCAGCCGTTCCCGAACGCGTTCCACGCCACACAGCGCCGCCACCTCGATCCGCACGTCGACCATCCATGGGTCGTCTCCGGACTCCCCCTTTCCCCATCCCGGAATCGGGTGAGTTCGGCACCTACTCCGTAGACCCGCAGCGCATGAAACGGAAGTAATGGACTCCGGGGACGCGACTTAAGAACGGGGTCCGCTCGGGAGCATCGTCGATCGCGGCGTTTTGT
>JBICIB010000436.1:0-7027 GCA_043101415.1 Planctomycetota bacterium JB042
GTCGACGTGCTCGGCCTCCGGCCCGGTCGCCCGCTCGGTCCGCAGGAGCCGCGCGAGCGCCGCGTCCCCCACCCCGAGCTCCGCCCGGACGTCCGCCCCGAGCGCGGCGGCGGCGTACGCGATCGCGGCGATCGCGTGCCCGACGTCGTGCTGCACGTAGCGGAACGCGCGCTCGCCGTACTTCCACGCCTCCCGCCACGCGATCGACGTCAGGCCGATCAGGAACCGGTCGCCGGCGAGCCGGCGGAGCGCCTCGGCGTCGACCGCTCGGCGGAGCTCGAGCGCGTGCTCGTCCGGCCGGTAGTGGAAGACGCCCGCCTCCGCCTCGCCGCGGATCCCCGCCGCGACGACGTACGTCTCGGTCGGGTGGAGGTTGCCGCTCGAGGGGTTGCACCGGAGGGACCACCGGCTCCCCTCGAACTCCTTCCAGGCGGAGATCGCCATCGCGTGGAACAGGAGGTCGGCGATCGCGTCGCCGTCGAGCGGCTCGCCGGGGAGCTCCGCCGGGCGGTCGAGCGTCGAGAACGACGGATCGGGCGGGAACGGCCCCCGCGAGAGCGCCGTGGTCGGCGCGCCGTCGAACCGCAGGAACGGGTCCGGCTGGGTCTCCCAGTCGAGGTACCCGAGCGAGCGGGCGTAGCGGTGCGGGTGGTGCTTCGTGCGCCGGTGGTAGGCGAGCACGAGGTCGACGTCGTCCATGCGCCGGAGCGTACGGGACGCGCCGCGAGCGCGGAACCTCGACCGGGCGGGGTCTCCGCCCCGGGAGGGCTCAATTCGGCCCGGCGTCCGGCCGATACCTCAGGGACCTCTCGAATCACGCGGAGTCCCGTCCCATGGCCTGGATCGATGCCCTTCTTCAGCGCATGGTCGAGCTCGGCTCGTCCGACCTCCACCTCTCGGCGACCTGCCAGCCGCAGTTCCGCCTCCACGGCGAGATGGCCCCCGTCGAGGGGACGGTCCCGGTCTCGAAGGAGGAGATGGCGACGGTCCTGAAGGAGATCACGCCGGACGGCATGTGGGACGAGTTCCAGACCGACTGGGACGCCGACTTCGCGTACGCCCTCGAGGGTTGCGGCCGCTTCCGCGTCAACCTCTTCTACGACCACAAGGGACCGGGGGCGGTCCTGCGGCTCATCCCCGAGAAGATCCCCTCCGCGCAGGACCTCGGCCTGCCGAAGGCGGTCATCGAGATGTGCAACCACTCGAAGGGGCTCGTGCTGGTCACGGGCCCGACCGGCAGCGGCAAGTCGACCACGCTCGCCGCGATGATCGACCACATCAACGAGACCCGCCCGGATCACATCATCACGATCGAGGACCCGATCGAGTTCGTCCACCCGAACAAGCGCTGCCTGATCAACCAGCGCGAGGTGTCGCGCCACACGACCGGCTTCAAGCGCGCCCTCCGCGCGGCCCTGCGCGAGGATCCGGACATCGTCCTCGTCGGGGAGATGCGCGACCTCGAGACGATCGCCATCGCGATCGAGACCGCCGAGACCGGACACCTCGTCTTCGGGACGCTGCACACGAGCACCGCCCCCTCCACGGTGAACCGCATCATCGATCAGTTCCCGGCCGACGAGCAGGCGCAGATCCGCATGATGCTCGCCGGCTCGCTGCGCGGCGTCATCGCCCAGACCCTCTGCAAGAAGGTCGGCGGCGGGCGCGTCGCGGCGCAGGAGATCCTCGTCTGCAACAACGCGGTCTCCGCCCTCATCCGCGAGGGGAAGACCCACCAGATCATGTCGCAGATGCAGATGGGCGGGAAGGAGGGGATGAAGCTCCTGAACGACGCGCTCGCCGAGCAGGTCCAGGCCGGCCGCATCGCGCCGGACGAGGCGTACATGAAGTGCGTCATGAAGGACGACATGCTGTCGAAACTGGAGAAGATGGGGCACAAGCTCGGCGTCGCTCAGCCCGCGCCCGCCGCCCCGTCGGCGCCCGCGTCCTCCCCCTCGCCCGCGGCCGCGGCGCCGGCCGCGAGCGACCCGGTCCCGGCCGGCGGCGGGGGCGACGCCGGCGGCGGGGACGGCTACACCGATCCGTTCGAGGCGTTCCGGAAGAAGCGCGGCGGCTGAACTCCTCCGGCCCGCGGGACTCCGGGGTACGCTCCCCCCGATGGACGGGACGGTCACGGTCGAGATCTGCGTCGAGGGTCCGGACGGCGCCGCGGCCGCCTCGACGGGAGGCGCCGATCGGGTCGAGCTCTGCGCGGCGCTCGCGGTCGGGGGCGTCACCCCGAGCGCGGGGACGATCGAGTCGGTCCGAAGGCGGTTCGCGGGCGAGCTGACCGTCCTCGTCCGGCCCCGTCCCGGCGACTTCCGAGCGACCCCCGCCGAGGTCGAGGCGATCCTGGCGGACGTCGACGCGGCGATCGCGGCCGGCGCGGACGGCGTGACCGTCGGCGTCCTCCGAGACGACGGGACGGTCGACCTCGACGCGATCGCGGCGGTGGTCGAGCGGGCCGGCGGGCGTCCGGTCACCTTCCACCGCGCCCTCGACGTCTGCGTCGATCCGATCGCGGCCCTCGAGGTCCTCGCGGAGGCCGGAGTGGCGCGCGTCCTCTCGTCCGGAGGCGCGCCGACCGCGGCCGCCGGCGCCGGGATGTTGCGCCGCCTGGTCGAGCGGGCCGGCGATCGACTCGTGGTGCAGGCCGCGGCCGGCATCCGGTCGGGGAACGTGGGGACGCTGATCGCCGCGACCGGCGCCCGCGCGGTGCACGCGTCGGCCTCGTCCCCCGCCGACGACGGGGACGCGGCGGAGGACCGGCTCGGCTTCGGTCGCCGCCGTCTCACCGATCCGGACGAGGTCCGCGCGCTCGTCGAGGCCGTGCGCGCGGGCGCCTGATCAGCCGTCCGCCTCGTCGCCCCCGGACGCCGCCTCCTCCGCGTCGCCCTCCGTCTCGGCCGGCCGCTTCCCCTTCGCACGCTTCATCGCGCGCTTCAGCTCCTTCCGCTCCGTCTGGAGCTCGTGGAGCTCCTCGCCGAGCTTCTCCTTCTCTCCGCCGGCCGCCAGCGCGTGCGCGGCGGAGACCCGCTCGATCTCCTCGTCGAGCTGCTTCAGCTTCTCCTTCAGGTCCTTCACCTCGGACGTGAGGATCTTCTCGGGGCGGGCCTCCTCCTCGGGGCCGCAGCCCGCCAGCGTCGGCCCGAGCAGGGCGCCGACGAGCACGAACAGTCCGCGGGGACGGTTCATTCGTCCTCCTCCCGGCCCGGCTCGTGGCTCGAGACCTCGCGGGAACCCTCGGCCTCGCCGGCCTCGTCCAGCCCCCCGGCGTCGCCGTCCGCGCCCTCCTCCGGCCCGCTCTCCTCCTTCGTCGTCGCCTCGGCGTCGATCAACGTCTCTCGGAGCGAGTCGTTCAGCTGCTCCTCCTCCGCCTTCGCGTCGTCGAGCTGTTGCTCGATCTCGCTTCGGGTCTCCTCCGACGCGCTCGCGAGGCTCTCCTGGAGCGCCTCGATCTTCTGTTGCACGTCCTTCAGTTCCGCTTCGATCCGCTTCGCCTCGGCCTTCGCGGATTCGTCGGTGCAGGCCCCGCAGATCGAAGCGAGCAGGAGGAGGGAGAGCGACGTCGTGTTCATCGAAAGGTGTCCGTGTTCCGTCCCGAACTCGAGGGACGTTCTTCGGAGGCTCGGCGCTCCCGATCTTACGCATCGCGGCGGCGCGTTGAAGCGGTCACCCGCGTCGCGGAACGAGGCTCCCGACCCGGTCGGGAGACCGTATCCTCGACCCGGATGGACGACCGGACGGACGACGCCCACGAGGCCTCCGGATCGGGCCGCCTCGCGCGCCAGGCGGGGTGGCTCGCCCTCCTCTTCGTCCACCTCGCCGGACCGCGAGTCCGGTCGCGCGTCGATCGTGAGGACCTCGTCCAGGAGGTGTTCCTTCGGGTCCTCTCGGCCGGCGCCCACCCGCCGGAGACGGAGCGGGAACTCCGCCGGTACCTCGCGACCGTCGCCCGTCGGGTCGTGTTCGACGTCCTGCGCGCCCTCCGGGCCCGCAAGCGGGACGCGCACGAACTTCCGCTCGACCGGAGCGCGTGGAGCGAGGCGGGCGGTCTCGACGACGCGCTCGCCGCGTCCGCGACCGGACCTCTCACCGGTCTCGCGCGCGAGGAGCATCGCGACGCCCTGGTCGCGGCGTTCGAGCGCCTCTCGCCGGAGCACCGGCGCGTCCTCGGGCTCCGCCAGCTCGAAGGGAAGAGCGCGCGCGAGGCGGCGGCCCGACTGGGGCGGAGCGAGGCGGCCGTCCACTCGCTGTACCGTCGGGCGCTCGAGGCGTGGGAACGGAGCGTCCGCGAGGCGGCTCCGTGACGGACCGACGGATCCGGGGGTCGGCGAAGATATTCCTCGAATCGTGCGACGAATCGGCCGGGAACTTCCGTCCGGACCGGGCATGGAGCCGACCATGACGCGCGCCGACCCCCCGACCGACCCCGCCGACCTCCCTCCGACCGGCGCGGCCGCCCGGATCGACCGCCGCGTCGCGGAGTACTCCGACCGGGCGGCCGCCGGGGAGGCGCCTTCGCGGGAGGAGTTCCTCGACCGGGTCCCCGACGCGGACCGGGGGACCCTCGACCGGTGCCTCCAGATGATCGACGCCGGTCTCGCCGAGCTTCCCGAGGCCGGGGTGCCGCTCGGCCCGGGGGTCGAGATCGGCGGGTTCCGCATCGTCGAGCCGCTCGGCCGGGGCGGGATGGCGGTCGTGTTCCGGGCCGAGCAGGCCGGGCTGGCCCGCCGGGTGGCGCTCAAGGTCCTCCGGCCGGGTCTGGCCGTCGACCGACGTCAGGTCGACCGCTTCCGGCGCGAGGCGCGGGCCGTCGCGCGCCTCAGCCATCCGAACGTGGTCCACGTCTTCGCCGTCGGCGAGGAGAAGGGGCACCCGTTCCTCGCGATGGAGGAGGTCGCGGGGCCGAGCCTCGCCGACGTCCTCCGCCGCCTGCCGCGTGGACGCCGGACCGCGGCCGACCTCGCCGCCGCCGCCGATGCCCCCTCGCTCGCGCGGCCCGGCGACACGTTCGAGACCGCCGTCGCGCGGATCCTCGGCGAGGTCCTCGAGGGAGTCTCGGCCGCGCACGAGGTCGGGGTCGTCCACCGCGACCTGAAGCCGTCGAACATCCTGATCCACCCGGACGGCCGCGCCGTCGTCGCCGACTTCGGCCTGGCGCGGAGCGAGGGGGACGTCACGGTCACGCGGACCGACGCCGTGCTCGGGACGCCGGACTACATGTCGCCCGAGCAGGTCCGGCTGACCGACGTGCGGATCGACGAGCGGACCGACGTCTACTCCCTCGGCGTCACGTTGTACGAGGCGCTCGGCGGGCGCCGGCCGTTCGCGGGCGACACGGCGATGCAGGTGTTCGATCGGATCCGCGAGGGGCGCCCCGCGCCGCTCCGGTCGCTCGCTCCGGACGTCGGCGCGGACGCGGAGGCGGTCGTCGCGCGGGCGATCGCGCGCTCCCCCGACGACCGCTACCCGACCGCGCGGGCGATGGCGGACGACCTCGCCCGGCTCGCCGACGGACGGACGACCGACGCCCGCCTCGCCCGCGGAGGACCGACCCGCCGGTTCGCGCGCGCGGCCGCCGTCGTCCTGTCGGGCCGGCGGTTCGAGTTCCGCTCCCGCGCGGCGCCGCTCGGCCTGCCGCTCGTCCACGTCCGGACCGGCGACCGCTCCGGTCCGTGGGCGAAGGGGTGGCTCGCGATCGGCACGAAGGCGGTCGGGCTCCTCGCGATCGGTCCGATCGCCGTCGGGGGCGTCGCACTCGGCGCGCTCGGGGTCGGCGCGCTCGCGCTCGGCCTCGGCGTCGCCGCCGGCGGCCTCGCGCTCTCGGGGGGCGTCGCGGTCGGCGGCGCGGCGGCCGCGGGAGCGGCGGTCGGCGGCGTCGCGCTCGGCGGTCTGGCGGTCGGAGGCGTCGCCGTCGGCGGGACGGCGATCGGACCGGCGGGGATCTCCCCCGTCCGCCGCGACGAGGCCGCGGTCTCGTTCCTCCGCGAGCACGCTCCGTTCGTCCTCGACGGCCTCGCGGAGATCTCCCGCCGGGCCGGCCCGAGTCCGTCTTCCGTCTCCGTTCCCTCGAAGGAGGACCCCATGCTGAAGGAAGCGACCCTCGCCCTCTCCGCCCTCGCCGTGCCCGCCGACGGGGATCCTCCGCCCGGCGGGCTCGGCGGCGTCGAACGGACGCTCGGCAACGGCGTGCGCGCCGCCGTGGTCGAGCTCCCGTCGGCGCCCTCCCAGGCGTTCTTCACGATCCTCCCGCTCGGGCTCCTCGCGGACGCGCCGGGCGAGGCGCAGTTCGCGCACCTCCTCGAGCACATGATGATCCGGTCGACCGACCCGGACGCGCTCGAGGTCGACGGCCTCCGGCTGAACGGCGAGACGAACGGCCGCTTCCTCCGGCTCGAGTCGATCGGGCCGCCCGACCGGTGGCGGACCGCGCTCGACCGGCACGCCGGGTGGCTCTCCGCCCGCGACGTCGACCCCGAGGTGCTCGCCCGGGAGAAGGTCCGGATCGCCGGGGAGGAGGAGCAGACGGCGCGGAACGGGTACACCGGCAAGTGGGCGCTGGCGGCGTGGAACCAGGTCGTCCGGCACGGCCTCCCGCACGCGGCGGTGCACGGCGACGTGGCGGACGCGACCGTCGAAGCGGTCCGGCGGCGGCTCGCGGCGGCGGTGCCGATCGGCGACGCCGTCCGGGTCGTCGCGGTCGGTCCGGCGTCGGCCGAGGAGGTCCTCGCGGCGCTGGAGGAGACGATCGGGGCGATCGAGCCGCGCGACCCGGCGCCGGCGGCCGCGGCGAATCCGGGCGACGCCGTCGAGCACGAGGCGACGTGGGACCTCGACGCGTTCCACCACGCCGAGTGGTACCCGCTCCCCGACGCGTCGGCCGGCGACCGGCTCGCCGCCGCGGTGCTGGCGCGCGTCCTCACGATCCGGCTCGCCTCCGCGCCGGACGTCCGCGTGCGGGGCCTGTCGGTGATCGCGTCCGACGAGCTGGCGACGCCGGAGGGGCGGGCGCTCCAGATCGGAA
>JBICIB010000437.1:0-2516 GCA_043101415.1 Planctomycetota bacterium JB042
CTCGGCGCGGTCGCGGCGAGCGAGCCGCGCGAGCCGCCGCCCGACACACCGAGGATGTACGGCGACGCGAGCGGGTTCCGCAGCAGCGCCTGGAACGCGGCGCCGCAGACCGCGAGCGCGCCGCCGACCAGCGCCGCCACCAGCGCGCGCGGGAGGCGGAGCTCGCGGATCACCGGCCAGTCCGCGCCCGCGCCGCCGGCCGGGCCGGAGAGGGCCGCCAGGACGAGCGCCCCCGCCAGGGCCGCGCCGAGCACCGCCGCCGTCCGGGCGAGCCGCGCCGACGTCGCCCGCGGCGTCATCCGTCCTCCGGCGCGATCGACCGCTCGAGGGCGTCGAGCGCCTCGGCGATCGCCGGGCCCGGCCGGACCACGACGTCGTCCCGCATGCGATGCACCCTCCCGGACCGGACCGCGGGGAGCGACTCGAAGCGCTCCCTGTACGCGAGCGGGTCCGCCTCGTCGACCCCGATCGCGGCGTCGACGAGGACGTCGGGCGCCATCTCGATCAGCGCCTCGGCGGAGACGTTCGGCCAGGGGCGCGCGAGGCCGTCCGCGGCGTTCGCGTAGCCGAGGACGTCGAGGAGCTGATCGACGTACGAGCCGGGGCCGGCGACGAAGAACGGGTCGCGCTGCACCACGAACAGCACCCGGGTCCCCGAGCGGTCGGCGGCGCCGGCCCGTCGCGCGGCGACCTCCTCCTCGAGGCGGGTCCGGAGCGCCCTCGCCGCCGCGCCGCGCCCGACCGCCTCCCCGACGGCGACGACCGCGTCGAGCACCTGCGGGATGTCGTCGGTCGGCACGAACCGGACCGGGACGCGCGCGGCGAGCGGGGCGAGCATCTCGACGTGGGCGACGGAGTTGACCAGCACGAGGTCCGGCTCGAGGCCGGCGATCCGCTCGAGCGAGAGCTGCGTCACGTCGCCGACGTGCGGCTTCTCCTTCGCCGCCGGCGGGCGGTCGCAGTGGGAGGTGACCGCGAGGACGACGTCCTCGGCGTCGAGGACGTAGAGCGTCTCGGTCAGCGACGGCGCGAGCGAGACGACGCGGGTCGCGACGCGGGGCGCCTCGGCCGTCCGCCCGCCCCGATCCGAGCAGGCCGCGAGGAGGACGACGGCGAGCGCGCCGAACGCGAGGGGAACGGCGCGTCGGAGCGACGACGGGTTGGTCTTCCGCACGAGGTCTCGTCTCCCGGAGATCGGTTCGTGCTCGTCACGCCGGCCGGTCTTCTGGCTCCCGGGTCGTCCTCGGGCCGTCCCCTTCCCGGCTCTCGCGAGCCAGTGGGCTGATCGACGGCCTTCGTCTCCGGTCACAGCGGCGGGTCCGCGGGGGAATCTCACCCCCTTCCCGACGCCGGCGTGCGATGGGCTTCGGTTCGGGGATCGAACGTACGCCGGGCTCGTCGGGGTGTCAATTCGGGGGCGGAGGAGTGCGCTACAATGGGCTCCGCACCCCGACGGAGACTCCGATGCGTCACCCGACACCGTGTGCGACCGTCGCCTCGCTGGCCCTCCTCCTCTGGACGGCCGCCGCCGAGGCCCAGGTCTTCACCGACCGCGCGTCGTTCGAGGCGGCGCTCGGCGGGGCGATCCGCGAGACGTTCGAGGCGGCGCCCCTGGTCGGGACCACCGGCACCGGCGCCCAGCCGTCCCTGTCGTTCCCGGACTTCACCGTCGCGACCGTGCCGAACGCGGCGAAGGTGATCGAAGTCCCGTACTACGGTGCCGCGAACACGACGCCGGGCGGGAAGAACTACCTCTACCTCGACACGGACATCGGCGGGCAGGGGTCGATCTCGACGTTCACGCCGGCGTCGTCGGTGTTCGGGGTCGGCTTCGACTACACCGGTCTCCAGACCGGCGTGACGGTCACGGTCCAGGGCCAGACGTTTCCGCTCGCCGACACCTCGTCGGCGTCCGCCCTGTTCTGGGGGTTCGTGTCGTCCGCGCCGATCTCCTCGTTCGTCGTGGACAGCGGGACCGACAGCGGCTACGGCCTCGACGAGGTGACTCTCGGCCAGCCGTGCGGCGTTCCCTCGTTCGCGTACGGCCAGGGCTGCCCGGGGAGCGGCGGCTTCGTCCCGGTCCTCGCCGGCGAGCCGTGCGCGGAGGTCGGCCAGCCGTACACGCTCACCGTCTCGAACGGGCTCGGCGGGGCGAACGCGGTCTTCTTCCTCGGCCTCGCGGCGGGGGACGTGCCGCTCGACGGCGGCTGCTCCTACCTCCTGTCGCCGATCTTCCCGCCGCTCTTCGCGCTGCCGCTCGGCGGGGCGGGCGCGGGGAACGGTCGGACGATCCTGCCGCAGGTCGTCCCCGCGAACGCGCCGCTCGGCGCGGTCGTCACCCTCCAGGTCCTGATCCAGGAGCCGACCCTCCCGGCCGGGCTCTCGGCGTCGAACGGCTGGCGCATCACGATCGGGTGACCGCCGCGGGGCCGCCGTGGGTCAGAGGACCCGCGCCCGCGCCTGCACGAACGCGAAGAAGAAGACCGCGTCTGCATCGCGTCGGACGCGATCCAGAC